>JAJZFK010000480.1 GCA_021805405.1 bacterium | reverse complement strand
TGCCCGTTTGTGGACAGATGCGCCCTCGTCTCCTGCCAGAGATAAGCGCCTTAAAGCCTCCATCGGCAGTTCTGGCTTACGCGTCGGGCAGCGCGTGAAGCATGTTCAGTTTGGTACCGGCGTAGTTCTAAACGTCGTGGAGGCCGCTGACGACACCACCGTAGAGGTGGCTTTCGCTCAAATTGGACCTAAGAAACTGTTGCTCTCTATGGCTAAACTAGAGCCTGTGAAGTAGCTGTATCGTGGTTTTACGCACGCAAATTAACCGCTTTGGTAATAGAAGAACAAAGGAGTAGACACCACATGGCACATTCGCATGACGCATGGAAGGCACTGGCCACACAACTGCGCGCAGACAGCATTCGCTGTACTACGGAGGCCGGCTCAGGGCATCCAACCTCCAGTATGTCTGCGGCAGATTTGATGGCTGTGTTGATGAGCGAATACCTTCACTACGATTTTAGTGACCCACACAGCATTGCTAATGACCGGCTCATCTTTAGCAAAGGGCATGCAGCACCGCTGCTGTACTCGATGTTCAAGGCAGCCGGTGTGTTAACTGACACACAACTGCTTTCACTTCGCCGATTGGGAAGTCCCATTGAGGGGCACCCCGTCCCATTGCCTAACGGCCTGCCGTACGTCGATCTTGCCACGGGCTCATTGGGCCAGGGACTTCCCGCAGGAGTAGGCGTAGCACAGAGTGCCAAAATGGACGGACTACCGCTGAGAGTGTGGGTGCTACTGGGCGACAGCGAAATGGCTGAAGGAAGCAACTACGAAGCCTTTGAGCTGGCTGGCCACTATAAGCTTAACAACCTTATTGCTATCATAGACATGAACAGGCTTGGCCAGCGAGGGCCCACCATGCTTGAGTGGCAGAGCGGTATTTACGCGGAGAGGGCACGCTCATTTGGTTGGCATGCCATCGAGATTAACGGGTTGGATGTAGCCGAAGTTGCCTTGGCGTACGACGAGGCGCTTAAATCGGAACTACCGGTGTGCATAGTAGCCAAAACGCAAAAGGGCGCTGGTGTATCGTTCCTCGCCGATAAGGAAGGATGGCACGGCAAAGCGCTTCCTCCTGCCGATGCCGACAAAGCCCTTGCAGAATTGGGCAATCCCGCTGGCGACATAATAATTAGTGTTAAAATGGCCCGCACCGAAGCTCCGGTTGTTAACGCAAAACTTGCGACCTTTGAGCCACCAGTATACGAGCCCACATCCAAAGTCGCTACACGTGAGGCGTACGGCGATGCACTTGCCAAGTTGGGGGCATCGCGCGGTGATGTAGTTGTTATGGACGGTGAAGTAAGCAACTCTACTTTTGCCGATAAGTTCAAGAAGGTGTTTCCCGAGAGATTTGTGGAGTGCTACATTGCCGAGCAGCAGCTTGTAAGCATGGCGGTAGGAATGCAGGTGCGGCGCAAGCGGCCATTTGCCTCTACGTTTGCAGCGTTCTTTAGCCGCGCCTTTGATCAGATTCGCATGGCGGCTATCTCACAGGCTACTATTGGACTGGTTGGTTCCCACGCAGGCGTTAGCATCGGTGAGGACGGGCCCTCACAGATGGCTCTAGAAGACCTTGCCATGATGCGTGCTGTACATGGCAGCACAGTACTCTATCCTTCATGCGCTACGACTACCGTTCACCTTACCGCGCAGATGGCCTCGCAACCTGGAATCACCTACATGCGCACAACGCGTGAGAAGACGCCAATTCTTTACAGTCAGGATGAGTCATTCCCAATTGGCGGCAGCAAGACGTTACGCACGAGCGCAAACGACAAACTTACATTGATCGCGGCAGGGATAACGCTTCATGAGTGCCTGAAAGCTCACGACATACTCGCCGCAGAAGGTATCGCTGTGCGTGTTATCGACCTCTACTCTGTTAAGCCGATCGACTCCGTCACCATTCGCAAGGCAGCTTCCGAAACGCCAATGCTTGTAACGGTGGAAGACCACTGGAAGCAGGGTGGACTGGCAGACGCAGTGCTGGAGGTGTTTGACGGTGAGCCGCATCCAACTCTCGTTAGAATTGCAGTTACTACCATGCCAGGTTCCGGTAAACCAGACGAGCTCTTGGAAGTGGCTGGTATAAGTGCCAACGCCATTGCGAGCAGGGTGCGATCACTCGTTTAATTAACCGTTAGAATGGAGGCGCAATGCATAGTGTGCATTGTGCCTATAATCAGGAGGCACAAACCATGGCGGAAGTTGTAACGATGCCGCAGCTAGGCTCGACGATGGAAGAGGGGATTATTGTACGCTGGCTTAAGAAACCAGGTGATGATGTTAAGGCTGGTGAGCCCCTGCTGGAAGTAGAAACGGATAAGGCGACAATGGAGGTTGAGTCGCCTGCAAGCGGCCCGTTAAGTGAGATTTTAGCACGTGAAGGGCAGCTTGTACCCGTGCGTCAGGCCATTGCTGTAATCGGTGTAGGCGTCGTATCTGGCGTAAATGCGCCGTCGACTCCCGAAGCCGCCACACCGCAGGCATTGGTGCCCAAGTCCGCTGTTAATGAGGCTATTCACCGCTCCCGTGCCGAACCAACTTCCGTGGTGCTCTCTCCACGGGCAAGACGGCTAGCTGGAGCCAATTCCGTGGATGCGGCGCAGTTGGTTGGCCTCGGAACGGGCCCTTACGGCCGGGTTCTCGAGCGAGACGTTATGGCGTTTCTTGCTACCGGACCCACTACTTTGCCACCCGCAGACAAATCACCGCGGTTCACGCCGCTCGCGGCAAGGATTGCAGAGGACCTTGGGTTGACGCAATCCGATCTTGCCCTCGGTCTGCCTGGCAGCCGTGTTCGCAGTGCGGACGTCCTTAACGCCGCACGGCAGCCAGAACCGGTTAAATCACCGGATGCTGGCACCCTCGACGGTGATTATGAGGTGTTGGCGGTAAGTAACCTGCAGAAACGTGTAGCAGAAAATGTCTCACGTTCAGCATTTAGTGCACCTCACGTAACACTTACACTTGCTGTTGACATGACCGAGTGTTCCCGCCTGCGTGCGCTGATTCTTCCTGCTATTGAGCAAGCCTACGGAACGCGCCTGTCGTTCACGGACCTCATAGTGAGGGCTTCAGCTCTTGCTCTTCTAGATCACCCTCGCCTAAACGCCTCTTTCATTGGCACTGAAATTCGATTACATAAGCGGGTAAATATCGGTGTTGCAGTAGCCCTGGAAGATGGGCTGGTGGTACCCGTTCTCCGTGATACGTCGTCCTCATCCGTGGGTACCATTTCTTCGACACTAAAGAAACTGGTTGCTCGCGCCCGCGAAAACCGGTTAACTCCGGATGACTTCACTGGCGGTACGTTTACTATAACGAACCTCGGCGCGTTTGATATAGACACATTTGACCCCATCATTGTAACGGGGCAGGCGGCGATCCTCGGCGTTGGGCGTATTGCTGAGACGCCAGTAGTGGTTAATGGCACAATTGAAATTCGTTCATTGATGAACCTATGCCTGTCTTTCGATCACCGGGTAACAAATGGAGCACCGGCGGCCAGGTTCCTTCAGTCGATCAAGCAGTTTCTTGAGGCACCTGCGCGCCTAATTGTCTAGTGGTAGTTCTGCGGGGTGCTCCGGTAATTTAACCAGAGTACCCTGGATACTACCGTTGCAGGTTAATTCACCAGCGTACCTGTTAATTGAGGCGTCGCGTCATCCACACGACCTTGTCGGGGCCAGCGGCTGCAGGGTGGGGTTGCTCCGAGGTGATGACGTATCCATGACGCTCGTAAAGCGCGATGTTACGTTCCATCGAGACGCGTGTACCTAGCCGCATTTCAGCCAGACCAGCAGCCGCAGCAATCTGTTCCATGTAATCCAGGATGGCCGAGGCAATTCCGCGTCCACGCAGTGCGGGTAGGACAGCGAGGCGCCCTATATAGAGGTGATCCGGCCGCAGCCGAAATAACGCGGAGCCTACTGGAGTATCGCACACTTGAGCGAGTACGCCACCGCCTTCCGCCATTTGCTGCGTTAGCTCATCCAGTGTTATAGTTACAGCCGCGGATGGTGGATTAAGCTTGCCGTCGTATTCGGCAAATGCCTGGCGCGTAATTTCGTGCATGCACCTAAACTGATGAGGCTGCGCTATTGCAAGGGTTACTACGCCCACTGGTTTAATGATAGGCACGTTCATTGGGGCTATGGCCCTTATGGAGGAGCGCATAGCCTGACGTACAGTGCTTTTTAGTGCTTCGTCGCTCATAATAGCCTAAGTTACATGCTGTATGTAGAAATGCCAAGGAAAATTAATTATACATCATATTCCTGGAAATTCAATCAACATAACTCGATTTAATGGCCTAACAAATTGAAATAGCCAGCCCTCCGGTGTGCCTGGTGTCCATCATGGTGGGCTGGCTGACAATGAACTTCACCGTTTACAAATGCCTAAAGGCACTTTCTCAACCAGAACAATGTGCCTATTTCTGCGTTTCCGATGCCCTCATTGCATCCAGTTCTGCTTTTGCTTTGGTACCCTCCAACTCCAGATGCTTCATCCATGACTTACGGTAGGGCGATAGGGCATTAACAAGTGCTTCTGCAATTACGAGATTTCTAAACCACTTGTGATTTGAGGGAACAATGTACCACGGTGCATGTGGTACCGAAGTTTCGTTTAACGCATCTTGATATGCTTTTTGGTATTTATCCCAGTATTCCCGCTCGTGCCAGTCTCCAACAGAAAGTTTCCAGCTCTTCGTGGCGTCCTGCTCGCGCGCTAACAGGCGCTCTTTCTGTTCGTCTTTACTTATGTGAATGAAGAATTTAAGAATAATTGTGCTATTGTCGACCAGGAGGTCTTCAAAATTGCGGATCTGTGAGTACCTTCCCTTCCAAACCTTGGGTGGCACTAGCTGGTGTACGCGCGTTACAAGCACATCCTCGTAATGCGATCGATTGAATATAGTGAGTGAGCCAAGTTGAGGTGTCTGCTGGTGAATGCGCCACAGAAAATCGTGTCCAGCTTCGATCGCTGTTGGTACCTTAAACGAGGCCACCCGGCAACTTTGTGGATTTAGGCCAGTCATAACGTGCCCGATTGCTCCATCTTTACCTGCAGTATCCATCCCTTGAAGAACGACGAGCACGGAGGTCTCCTGAGCCGCGTACATTAATGCCTGCAGTTCGCGAAGTTCCTCCAGTAGTTTTGCTGAACGAGCGATCGCATCGGTCTCAATGAGACCGTTATGATAGTCAGGGTCGTGATCGGATAATTTGATGGGGTTTTTACCATCTAGAGGTTTTACGAGCGCCACGGGCTTCTCTCCTTTGGTATCGGCAACAGCCGTCAGTATAGGTTAAACAATCGGGCCAGTGCTTTGGCCACCGTGGAGTAGGCCCACTCGGACCTGAGGAGCTTGCCCGCGTCTTGAAGTGAGTGGACCAGTTCGATGATCCTCTGGGGCCTTCCCGCTTCCCGGAGGGAGGCTGCGACGGCGTCGCCGAGCGTCCCCGACTGAAGAGCACCTACGACGCCGTTTCCGGCATCGCGTGACAGGGCGATGTGCGCCTCCAAGGTCCTCATCTCAGCGGCGAGGCGGCGCTGCTGCGCCTTGGCCTTCAGGACCTGGTCTCGAAGTGCCGCATGTTCTCGCCTGAGCTCTTCGAGGCGCCTCTCGATTGCTGCCACAGAATC
>JAJZFK010000462.1 GCA_021805405.1 bacterium | reverse complement strand
ATTTGCATTAGAAATCCGCCCCGTGACAAAGGGGTTTGAACAGGCACTTGCAGAAAAACCCCACGACTTCATACGCCGCGTCAATTTCATACATGCCGCATCCGAAGTTGTGTCAGCGACGTTTCCTGTTCGGGCGTGCCTGGAAAAGTGGCCCGAAGTTACTAGCGACAAGCCTGTGTATGCCAAAGCAGTTGCGCTTATCTCCAAATACGCAATTAAAGTGACCAATTATCCAGGAGATGTGGGATACTGGCACGTACAGCATAGTATCGCAAGCCCGGACCTAATCGTATCGGCGCAAAACCTTGTGCCAGGATCAGAATTCACGCCAAGCACTGGAGTGCAAGAAGGCAAAATTGCGTTGCGAGATGCGAAACGGGCAACCGCGCTCGATCCAAATTTTGCTGAGGCGTGGTATATTCGGGGCCAGACAGCGAGCGAAGTACGAGACAGGCACAACACGATGTCACCAAGTTACCAAGCGATGTGGATTAAAGCAGGAAAGCTAGACCACACATTTGCGCCATACATCTACTACGAAAGGGCGATGACCGAATTTAATAACCCCAAGCAGCAACACAAGGATCTCGCAGAATACATTAAGCTATTCCCCAATGATCCCTGGCGAAATATACTGTGCAACATAATGAAGTGCCCGGACCTTAAGAAACTGCCGGTCACCCCTCAAATGCCGGACGTAGCAGATTACAACTAAACACCGAACCAGATGCGGCTCTCGCTAGCTGCAACCTTGTAGCTCCGTTTCCCAGGAGGCACGGTTGTGCCTCCTGGCATGCACGGTATACATGACGATATGAGAATATTGACCAGCCTTGATCAACCTATAAAGAGTTTTAGTCATTGGGCAACCGTTAGAGAAAATTCCTTACGGATACAACAACTTTAGACCGTGCTCAAGCGAATAATGTATAGTAAGTTCACGTAACGACGCGTGTCGCCAAAGTCCCTTAAAGAGGTCTGAATGTTACAGTTTGCCGCAAAATTTCCAGTATACGAATCTGCGAGCGAAGCTAGTGAATACAGGCTAATGCGAATTGCCAAACGGGGTGACCCTGGTGCATTTCAGCAACTCTTTGCCATATATGAGGCAGAACTTGCCCGATTTATAGCGCGCAAGACGGGTACCGCCTGGGTTGATGACCTGTTGCAGGAGACGCGGCTAGCTACCTGGACTGGATTAGCTCAATTCCGAGAAGGTACGCGCATTAGAAGCTGGTTGTTTGCCATTGCATACCATAAATGCTGTGATCACTTGCGACGAATTCATCGCCACCCCGAACCATCGTTGTTGGCCGAAACAGTCATCTCAAATGATCGTGGGCTTCAGAATGCCGAAGCGAAGCAATATGTTGCTCAAGCATTGAACAGCCTGCCTGTAGATATACGGGAGATACTGGAACTTTACTACTTTGGAGAACTTACACTTAAGGAAATCGGTCTGTTATTGGGTCGCAACCTGAGTACCGTCAAAACACAGTTTTATCGCGCTCATACCCTCGTTTCGGATGCCTTGAGGGCAGAAGGCGAATCCCAAACGAATCTCAGCATCGCACAGCAAGGAGGTAACCGGTAGTGAACCATAACCAGGACGAATGCCTGTTACTGCTTGCGCACAACGAACTTGGCAAATTTCAGGCGCTTCTGCTTAAGTTACATATTATCATTTGTCCATCGTGTAGAACAAAGTACCAACACTTCCAACAATTATCGCTATTAATCGCCAGCGAGATACGCAGTGAGAGCGGAACACCATGGAACTTTCGTACAGGCTCCGGTGGGCGATTACGTATGCTAACGCTTACTTTGTTAGCGCTGATTGCCATTCTTCTTTGGAGTCGGCAGTCTCCGCCGCTATTGCACGTAGCTACGGTAGCAGTGGGAAAACAGAATTCACACCACTGCAAGTGAGCGGTCGTGATAAATGACGCAACACTTGCATTTTAGTGGATAAAATTTTATTTTTTCGCTAGCCAGGTGTTCAGTTCATCCAGT
The DNA here is from genome assembly GCA_021805405.1 of bacterium. Lineage (GTDB taxonomy): Bacteria > Armatimonadota > Chthonomonadetes > Chthonomonadales > Chthonomonadaceae > JAJZFK01. Next base: position 3,661 of record JAJZFK010000462.1, on the reverse strand, counting down.
GAGTGCATGTCCTCCCACATGTCGGCCAAACGATCGAGGTCAGTTATGCTGAGATTGCGAATGGAAGTAGCCAGATTAGGTGGCACTTCCTCGCCAAAGTGCCGTCGCATTCCCCGTAACATCCAGCTAACAGCATGCTCTATTCCCAGTTGCGTTCCCTGCTCTAAGCCCAGTTGCTTACCCTGTTCTATGCCTATTTTAATTCCGCTGGCCATGCCTTCCTGCAAGCCGGCTTCTTTGCCTTCATTGAGCACCGCCATATAGGTAGTCGACTCATTCATACCGCTTATCCCTTTCAACAGCACTGTGGCTGCTTCAGCACTTACTTTGAAGCCTAACAGAAACTTTGTACTTGCCCATAAATCGATGTGCCGATCCGTTGCTACCTCTTCCTCAATACGTTTATGCATGTGCTGAATTACTTCCGGTAAATGGACGCTTCCAGCACCAAATAGTGGCGCTAGTGGTAACAGAGAAACAGGTAAGTTCAGCCCCTCTTCTACTGGCAATTCCCATAGCCTGACAATGGTGTATTCCATTTTAGACGAGCCAACACGTGATCTACCAGTTATTAACGCTGAATCTGACGATGGTGATAGAAGGATAAGAACGCTCTCCACAGTTTGCGGCATGTACTTCATCCCTAGTAGTACATTGTAGAGGTGCATGCGTGAGTCCATAGCAGGATCTCTAACCGCCTGAATCTCCAGATGGCAAATATAGTTCGGGCCCTCTACGCCTAAAACAACATCCGCGCGACGTTCCACCAGGTTAACTTCTGTGGGAAGCAGGGTTACGCGACCACCAGGAAGTTTAGCCAGCGAAAGCAATGCTTGCGGTTCCGATGTGATAAGCTGCTTCATGATAGTGTCACTTAGACCAGCCATGCGGGTACCTCCCTAGACACTATTATCCCGCATTTTTGGCTGATCTTGATGAACAATGGCCAACTACCTAATTGAACGTACCTTGTTTAAATCGGAACTGCAACAGGTACCGACAACAGCGCCTGAATAAGGGTGTTTATCCCGCTAACCATAGACGCTCTATCCACATTTAAAGGCGGAATAATACGTAGCGCAGAGCAGTCAGTTTGCGATTTGCCAATTCTTGCCCCGCATGTAAGCAGCAGCAATCCATTTCGCCGTGCTTCCTCCTTAACGGCATCGCATCTATTATAGTCGGGATTTCCGGAGGCATCCCTAAGCTCTATGGCCAGCATCAATCCGTTGCCCCTTACGTCATAAATGCCGGCAGTACCCAACAAGGGCTTTAGCATTTCAGTTGCTGCAAACCCCATTTCAACGGCATTTTGTACCAGGCCCTGCTCGTCAATAATCTGCATGGCTGCAAGACCTGCTGCGCACGAAAGGGGATTACCACCAAATGTACTGCCATGCTCGCCAGGAAGCCACTGGCTCATGAGCGATAATCGCGCGCCTAGGCCCGCAAGTGGAAGGCCACCGCCAACGGCTTTCCCAAACGTGACAATATCTGGCTGTAATCCAAGGTGCTGAAACGAAAACCATCTGCCTGTTCGCCCGCAACCTGCCTGAATCTCGTCGGCTACTAACAGAACTCCAAACTGACGTGCCAGGCGCTGCATCTCCTGGGCAACGTTGCCGTCCATCGGGAAATAACCACCCTCGCCTTGCTGTCCTTCAAAGAATATTGCGGCCAGGCGGTCCCCCTTTTCGGCGAATAGCTGCCTCATTGCATCAATACATCGCGCGGGCTCATTGGCTTCATTGCACCGACTGGCACGAGGTACTGGCAGGTGGGTAACCCTAGCGCGCATCATAGTAATGAAGGGATCGTAAGCGTTCCAGTGCACCACCTTACTGCACGAAAGTGCAGTCGCCATCATAGTGCGACCGTGAAAAGCGCCATCAAATGCGGCGAACTCGTACCTGCGAGTTACCTTCATCGCTAGCTTGGCAGCGGCGTCAATCGCCTCGCTCCCACTGTTTAGCAGGAGAAACTGCCAGAGCTCGCCCGGCACAGCTTCAGCGAATTTGCTGCGTAGCCAGCTGGCAAGCGCAAGCTGCGGCTCGTGCCGCATTGTGTCGGAAACGTGTAGCAGGGCCACTGCCTGAAGCTTAATAGCTTCTACAACTGCCGGGTGGTTGTGGCCACAGGCGTGTACTGCAATACCACCTGTAAAATCGAGAAACTGCCTGCCACTATGGGCATCTACATAAGCTCCCGAAGCTGTCGTGGCTACCTCCTGGGTTTCAAACCCGAGAACCTCGGCCAGTAATTCATCGTCCATTAGTTTATCAATATGGTGAGGCGTGCTCGTCATTGGCATGTTGTCCTTTCAACATAGAGTGCAGCCGTTGGTTGGGGCTGCACAACAAAATAGGCCCAATGCGGTTAGCATGGGCCCTGGCGAAACAAGCGATTGTTCGTGAGCCGTTACACTGCAGTAGGTACTCCCTGCTCCGACTCGTACATCAAAACACTCACACGTGCAGCAACCGCGGCCGCAAGGGCACGAAATGCCTGTGCGGCTTCAGAGGCAGGTGCTGCCAACATAGCGGGTACACCATCGTCCCCCGCACTGCACACAGCCGGATCCATAGGTATGGTTCCTAACAGTGGTATTTTGAGGGCAGCGGCCGCAATTTCACCGCCGCCAGTACCGAATACTCCACCGCTCATATTCTCAACTACACCCAGTATCGGTATTTTCCGGTCGCCGCTTTCGGAGAGTACGTCGAACATTGCAACTGCCTTGCTTGCAATTTCGCCAGCGATCTTTTGCGGCGTCATAACCAGCACCACTCCCGATAGGGGAACCTGCTGTGCCAAGGTTAATGACGCATCACCAGTCCCAGGTGGCAGATCCACTATAAGATAATCCAGTGTGCCCCACGTTACATCCCCCAGTAGTTGTCGCACGGCGCTAGCCACCATAGGGCCCCGCCACACGACTGCCTTATCTGGCGAGAGCAGGAAACCTAGTGAGATTAGTAGTACACCGTGAGATGTTAAAGGCACCATTTTTACGCCAGTGGGTGTCTCTTTGATAAGAGGCTTATCGTGCGCGCCCATCATGGTAGGAAGTGAGGGGCCATAGATGTCTGCATCTAGCAGGCCAACCGTGGCACCGGTTTGCGCAAGGGCCACTGCGAGGTTGACGGAGACCGTACTCTTGCCAACGCCTCCCTTGCCGCTTGCAACGGCAATAATATGGCGAACCTGAGGAACCAGCGCTTCTGCAGCTGAGGCGCGGCCCCGTACCTGGGCTGTCATCTCAATCTGCACGCTAGTAACGCCAGGTATTTCTGTGACGACCTGGTGGGCCTGAGATTTTAAAAGGTCTTTAACCGGGCAAGCAGGTGTAGTGAGCTGAATTGAAAAGGCTACCGCACCATCGCAAATGCGCAGGTTCTGAATGAAGCCCAAGGAGACGATATCCTTATGGAGATCGGGATCCTGAACTGATTTTAGTGCTTCTAGAACCTGATCTGACGTTACCTCGTACATTAAACGCCTCTTTTGCTAATGCTGCTTTGGTTCCACGTAATATGTCATTTATTATACCGCACCCTGCGAAGGCCTACCCATAAACTCGCCTGCAACTAGATCAGCCACCAGAAGTCCACGCCGCGTCAGCTTTAATATGCCATGTTGCATCGTTATAAGGCCACCAGAC
>JAJZFK010000545.1 GCA_021805405.1 bacterium | reverse complement strand
GGGAGGTAATTGTCTGAATCACGGATTACACCGATTACGCGGATTACACAGATAGCGCACTGGCACAGCTGGGGAGGTAATTGTCTGAATCACGGATTACACCGATTACACGGATTTTACAGATGACGCACCGGCACAGCTGGGGAGGTAATGGTCTGAATCACGGATTACACCGATTACGCGGATTTCACAGACGACGCACTGACACAGCTGGGGAGGTAATTGTCTGAATCACGGATTACACCGATTACACCGATTTCACAGATGACGTACCGGCACAGGTGAGGAGGTCATTGTCTGAATCACGGATTACACCGATTACGCGGATTTCACAGATGCCGCACTGACACAGCTGGGGAGGTAATGGTCTGAATCACGGATTACACCGATTACGCGGATTTCACAGATGCCGCACTGACACAGCTGGGGAGGGTGATACTTACTGAGGCATAACGCCCAACGGGATTTTTCCGTGCAATCAGTGTAATCCTCTTCATCAGTGATTCAGAAGGTGCGTGGGGGTACATATGAGCGAACTCAAACATGCCGCTATTACCGAGAAGGTCATCGGCTCGGCATTCGAAGTACACAAGTTTCTAGGAAACGGATTTCAGGAAGTAATTTACCAGAGGGCGCTTGCCATTGAGTTTCAGCGAGCTAGCATTGGATTCGTAAGGGAGATCGAACAGGAGATATTCTACAAGGACTCTTCGCAGGCGATAGGGACCAGGCGCGCGGATTTTGTAGTGGAAAGTGTTTTATTGGTCGAACTAAAGGCCATTGCTTCTCTTGAGGATGTCCATTACGCCCAGGTGCTAAACTATCTCAAAGCCTATCGACTAGGCGTAGGCCTACTCATCAATTTCGGCAGCCGGAGCCTGGAATTTAAAAGGTTCGTGCTGTAATATCAGCTGAAGCATAGCGCGTAACTGGCTTTTCCGTGAAATCTGAATCACGGATTACACCGATTACACAGATGACGTACCGGCACAGGTAGTGATGTAATTGTCTGAATCACGGATTACACTGATTACACAGATTACACTGATAGCGCAATGGCACAGGTGCTGATGGAATACTTACTGTGGCATAACGTCCAACGGGATTTTTCCGTGTAATCAGTGTAATCCTCTTTATCAGTGATTCAGAACTTGTACGCACTGGCACAGCTGATGATCAGATTGTCTGAATCACGGATTACACGGATTTCACAGATGACGTACCGGCACAGGTGGTAGGGTGATACCTACTGTGGCATAACGCCCAACGGGATTTTTCCGTGTAATCAGTGTAATCCTCTTTATCAGTGATTCAGAACTTACAAGGATCAAACGATGGATGACCGCTATGCTAAAATGTGGTGCCCTGCCATAAACAGCTGGGTGAGGGTGCTTGAAGTACGCACGCTGTTCGGCTCCAGCGTCGCGCGTGTTGTGCCGGAGGGTGGAAGTACAGTTCATACTGTGCCGGTGGCAACGCTGCAAGCTGGGCGCACGTTCGACCTACGGGCTGCGCTAGCGACTGTGGCTGGCGCCAGGACGTGGGCGGCATTGGGTTCCGACCTGTTTCTGGCACCGCTTGTGAGTGAGGTGATACCGCTGCCTCACCAGTACCGGGTACTGCGCTCTGCAATGGCCGGGTTTCCTGTTCGTATGATGCTTGCCGATGAGGTAGGCATGGGCAAAACCATTGAAGCGGGATTACTCCTTAAAGAGCTCAAGTTGCGCGGCATGATAGAACGTATACTCGTACTTGCGCCTAAAAGTCTGCTGCTGCAGTGGATTGTAGAAATGGAAAACCATTTTAACGAGCCGTTTGAACTGGTGCTGCCCGGCGATTGGAACGCTTCGGTAGGATTGCGTGGCGAGAATGCCTGGAAACGACACCCTCAAATCGTGACATCTGTAGATTCCGTAAAGCCGAAAGAGGCACAGCGTGGCTGGTCGCTTGAACGGCTCGCACGGCACAACCTTGAGCGGTTTCATGATATTGTGGGCGCCGGCTGGGACCTGGTCATCATTGACGAGAGCCACAAGATTGCGGGGGCAAGTGATGACGTGTCGCGCTATGAACTGGCTAAAGAGCTGGCGAAGTCGGCACCGCACTTACTGCTGCTAACCGCAACGCCACACAGTGGCAAATCCGACGCGTTCAGGCGGCTGCTCGCACTCATAGACCCTGGGCTTTTCACCGAAGGCGTTACAATGACTCGTGAACTCACCAGTTGTGTAGTTATCAGGACCGAGAAGCGTACCGCGCTAGATGGCGCAAACAAGCCACTGTTTGCGCCGCGCACTACCAAGCTCATAAAGGTACCGTTTGGCCAGCAACACGCGGCGCAGCAGCTGCTCTACGAGGAGGTCTCCACCTACGTTATTGAAGGCTACAAGCGGGCGGAACGCATTGGGGAACGAGGCTGGCAACTGCTTCTCGTCCTCATTCAACGGCTAGTGAGCAGCTCAACAAGGGCGGTGCGGCACTTCCTGGAACAGCGCCTGGAGAAGCTGCTGGATGGCAGCACAAACGAACAACCTTTAGGCACCGACCATTTGGCAGATGATGCAGACCTGGACGAGCTTGCACAGGCTGTAATTTCCAGCGCACCTGATAGCGAAAAGGAGCGCGCGGAAGTAGAGAGGCTGTTAGCGTTGGCTACGCGCGTTGAAAACGAAGGGCCCGACGCCCGTGCCGAAGTACTCTACGAACAGATGAAACAGATTGCCCTTGCGGAAGAGACACCCAGTACCAAGTTTCTCGTCTTTACCGAATTTCGAGCCACACAGACGATGCTCAAAGAGTTTTTGGAACAGCGTGGTTACCCGGTGGCCACACTCAATGGCGCCATGGAGATATCCGAACGGCGCGCCGCGCTGGACACCTTTAGGCAAGAGGCGCAGATCCTCATCTCTACCGATGCTGGTGGCGAAGGGCTAAACATGCAGTTTGCCCACGTGGTCTTTAACTACGACCTGCCTTGGAACCCCATGCGCGTTGAACAGCGCATAGGCCGTGTAGACCGCATTGGGCAGTCGCAGCAGGTAACCGCAATCAATCTGGTACTTCAAAATTCGGTTGAGGCCCGCCTCTACGAGATCTGGCAGGAGAAACTGGAGACCATTCTTCTGGAATTTGGCGTAGACAAAACAGGTGATGTATTAGACTCGTCGGATGCCACCGCACAATTTGAGCGGCTCGCGCGCACCGCATTGCTTAATCCTGAGGCACTTAACAACGAAGTAGACCAGGTAGTAATGGACATTCGCAGGGCCGCCGCAAATGCGTCTCGGCTGCATTCGCTCTACACCAGCCCCGTGGAAGAGCGAGATAAGGCACCCACTGTGCCGCTGCACGCATGGGTACGCACGATGGCCGGCGACGCTGACGAGCCCAATGCTGTGCAAGGCGAACAGATAGACCTCTCGGCTAAGGTCATCGAGCGCATTAATGCGCTTACGCCGTTCTTTGCCGCTGGCAAACCCATCCCGCTGCTAACCTTGGAGGGCATGGGCTTTCCACTAGTCGGCTGGTTTTCGTTATAGAAAGTGGGGATAGCAGAGGGCATATGGCGCCAACAGAACGTGTTTGCGCTCTTTACCACGCCAGAGGGTAAGTCGTTTGGCAAATCTGCGCAGCGCCTGTGGGATGAGCTTGCAGCAAACCAGCTCATCATTACCGTGGAGGGCGAAACGGATAACTACGACCTGGATAAAATTCAGGGGCAGGCTGAACAGGAATCCGTCGAGCTGTACAACTCTGTGGTACGCAAGGCACGCGCGCGGGCAAGGAACAGGATATTCGCATTGCAGACCAGCTACCTCGCGCGCAAGTCGTCGCTCGCCCGCATCGGCCTGGATGCGGTACGAGAATCTCGCCGCCGGGAGTTGGAGAAGGAGTATGCAACCCGTCTTGCAGAGATCAACCTGATGAACGACGCGCTGCCGGATTTAAGTTGCCTTTTTTTGGCGTGGATAACAGCGGAATGAGGTGGGTAGAGACACTAGTCAGCGAGATAACCCCATCATTTGGCGGCCTGCCCACATTTTGCGAGGACGCCGATGGACTCCTCGACATTCCGGAGGTTAGGGAAGCGTTGCGCCTGGCCGGAATGACGATAGGCGAATGGGACGGTGAGCCAGAATCACTTGGCGCTCTCAATTGCCTTCAGCCCGATCAACGCCCCCTGTTTATTGTGAGGGAGGCGAGCCGTAAACATATCGTTGAGACGTGCCTTGCGGACTACCAGTGGACCCCGATAGCAATTAGCGATATAATGCCCCGGTTCAACAACGAGATTGTGAAGTCGGTTCCCGCAGCTCACTGGGACACCCTGCTGGAACTACACGGGACGTTGCGCTATCCGCTAAACCTCCGCGACACAGCGCTCCTTGTCGCGCGAACCGTTTACGGTGTTGATACCCTGTCCATTGAATACAGTAATGGATGGCTGCGCGTACTTAGCTGCATGGCTTGCGGCGACAATAGCCTGCCGTTACCAGTTGCACGCGAGGTAGTACGGGCTGTAAATTGGCCCACCAGCTGTATCGCTGCCAATGCGGTGCAGGCTTTGCAAGCGCCTGCGGCAGCCCGTACCATGCTGCTGAATACTGTTGCTCACGACCCGCAAGCCCTGGACGATGCCGCACCATTTGTGCGTACTATAGCCACCATTCTTCGCGAAAGCAGGCAGACACAAACAGATGCCCATATCACGTCGCTCGATTTAATCGCGTTATGGCGGGAACAGAGTAGCGGGCCGCAGGATGTGCTGCAGTTCGGCTTAAGTTACGCAAAGGCCGCAGTGCGGGGCGACGTTTCGCAAGAGGTTAGGCTTGACGTTAACGCACGTTTCTACCAGTGGCTAAAGCAGAGCTACGCGCTTATGTTAACCTCACCTAACCCGGAAACACTACGCCTGCCGCGACTGCTAGACAGGTTGGATGCTGAGTGCCAGAACGACAAGCTGTTGCTACTGGTAATCGATTCCCTATCACTGCGCGCATGGGAGGTTGCCCGGGAGCGCTGGATAGAAGACGGCATTATTGGGGGTGCACACACGCGAGCGGCATTTGCTATCCTGCCAACTATCACGTCGCTAAGCAGGCGTGCGATTTTTGAGGGCAAATCACCTAGTCAATTCTGCAATGCAAACCACTCTGCTCGGCTGGAGCGGCAGCTTTGGGCAGCGCGATACTCGCCTGGTGACTACCATACGTCCGGCGAAATTCTTGGCATACAGGACAGTTTTGCAAGGTCGCGCAACCGCATTTGTGTGGTAGACGTAACCTGGGATAAGCGCGGCCACACCATCGATCCGCGCTTAGACTCGATAGAGTCCGCAGCGGATGTGTGGGCAGCCAGATCAGAGTTGCGAGAAATTATGCAAAAAGGCCTGAAGAACGGCTACCGTGTCATCATTACTGCAGACCACGGGCAGGTTGAATGCATAGGAACCGGGCGGCCAAACGTGGGTATCCTTGCCGACGAGCGATCTAAGCGTGTAATGTTATTTGAAGATGAGGCGCTATGCAATTCATATACAAGCGCATCTGCCCAGCCGTTCCACCCGCCTAACCTTTCAAATAAAATGTGGCCATTATTTGCTATGGGGACAGCAAGTTTTGACCTGGTGGGAGCGGAATCGGTGAGCCACGGGGGCCTAACCATCGACGAGGTACTGGTTCCTGTTGCAGAGGTGCT
>JAJZFK010000300.1 GCA_021805405.1 bacterium | reverse complement strand
GTTCAACGCCTCCGGGCCCGCCGCTGCACTCGGTTGGCTCGCCTTCTCCAGGATTGAGGCCGGGTGCGCCGCAGGGACTCAACCCAATGCGCGCTGGGAGCGGTGGCTCACAGCCAACGGCAATGCCGGGTGCTGTGCATGGTCCCGCTCACCTGCCCCCCGGGTATGTACCAGGTCCACCACCGCAGGTACCGGGTATGAAACCTATGCATGGGAATGCGGCACCTGGTTCTGCCATGCCTAATAGTCCACATCAACCCTCGTACAGCCCAACGAACGCGCCCTGGGAACCCGCTAATGGTGGTAGTGGAGCACACAGTGCAGGCGTTCCCGCGCCTGCTGTACCAGCGAATCCAAACGCTCCGTCAAATGTTAACAAGTCGGGAGGCTTATCCAGGTGACCAACTTTCAGAGCCTGAATGCAATCCTGCCTGTTGTGGTGCTTGCCGTAACGGGAATGATTGTACTGTTAGGCGACACGTGCCTTTCGTTTTGGCGCCGATCTGCCTCTGCTAGCGGTATAGTAAGCCTTGTCGGTATCGTGGTGGCTGCATTCGTGGGGCTTGCCAGGCTCGGTGACCCAATGCTCCACTTTAAAGCGTTCAACGGTGCGCTTTCAGTTGGCCCATTTACGCAGGCCTGCACCATGATACTACTGTTGGTAGCGGCTATGGCCGTGCTTGTCGCGCTAACTTACCTTGATAACCGCGGTCTTAACCAGGGTGAGTACTATGCGCTACTCCTCTTTGCAACCTGTGGTGCCATTCTTATGTGCGCTGCCAACGATCTTATCGTGCTGTTTGTTGCTGTCGAACTATTATCGGTAGCGCTGTATATCCTCACGGGATTTGCAAAGGCCGATAAAAAGAGCCAGGAAGCAGCACTGAAGTATTTCCTTCTTGGCTCGTTTGCAGCGGGATTTCTGCTTTATGGCATCGCTCTGGTGTTTGGAGGTACCTCGGTTAGCGGATTGATTGGCACAACTAACCTTACGACAATTACCGCCCGCATACCAGATACTCCTTCGTTCATGTTCATGGCCGGTCTCGCTCTAGTGCTGGTTGGCCTGGGATTTAAGGCCGCTTTAGCGCCTTTCCATATGTGGGCACCTGACGTTTATGAAGGTGCGCCGACTTCTGTAACGGGTTTCATGGCAACTGCGGTAAAAATTGGCGCTTTTGCCGCTCTACTAAGATTAATGTCGCATCTGGGTGCGATCAGTCAGTTCTGGTTGCCCTCGCTAGAGGTGATCGCGATACTCACTATGGTGGTTGGCAACCTGCTAGCTGTCACGCAGACTAACGTTAAGCGTATGCTAGCTTACTCCTCGGTGGCACACGCCGGCTACCTGCTCATTGCGGTGTCCGCGTGCGCGAATGTTGCTACCAGGCCAGAGGCACTGCAGGCTGGCCTGTTCTACCTTTTGGCATATGCTTTAATGACAATGGGAGCATTCGCGGTACTAGTTTATCTCAGCAGTAGAAACCATGATTGTGAAACCTTGCAAGACATAGCTGGCCTTGTAAAGAAGGAACCACTGGCCGCCTACCTTATGGCGGTTTTCATGCTTTCGCTTGGGGGTATTCCTCCTACTATGGGATTTGTAGGTAAATGGCTGCTGTTTTCTGTTGCAATGCAGGCCCACCTTACGGCGTTGGCGGTAACGCTGGCATTGGTAAGCATGGTGGCAGTCTTCTACTACCTGCGCGTTATATGGTCTATGTGCTTCCAGGATCCAGACGTCAACACTTTAGGTGCAACATCCGTGGCACCTGCGGGCGTACAGATTACCATTGTTTGTGCGGCGGTCCTGTCGTTGCTGCTCGGCGTCATTCCAGCTATTGTACATCCTATGCTTCTAGCTGCTCAAACACTCGTACAACACCTGTGAGGCCCTGTTAATGCAACGCATTCACTGTACAGACATTATATGCAGAGTTATTGGAATACTCGTATTTTGTGTGGGTGTAGGTTTGCTGGTGGCTGTTTTTTCTATGGCTTACAAGCTGTTTAATTCGTCGCCAGCCCAGGTTCTTGGTATATCTTTCACAGGCAACCCGCATAAGGACCCTGGTGCGGCCACAATTGGTTCGCAATTTGGCTGGCTGTTATTTCGAATTGGGTTTCTACTGCTAATGGCCCTTGCAGGTTCTTTGGTTGCACAAAAGGGCGTTAACCTCTACCTGGGGGTTGCGCACAGTCTGCCGCTACTTGGCGGAAATGGCAGCCGACGCGCCAACAAAACGGCGGAAACAGAATCCGCCGGTGATGATCATCTCACCAATTTGTAAGCAGGCTGCGGTTGGCGGGCTCCATACCGGTAATTAGCCGTGGCGCGAGTTCATAGTGTTCTAAGCGGCCTGGTGACAAATGGGTACGCATGGGTTGAGATCGGAAAAAGGATAGGGCAGGTCATTTTTGCACTCGCCTGCGAGTGCAAACTCCTAATTGCGATACCGTTCATAGCTAAGAGTTTCGAGCGAAAGCGGTTGCGGATTTCGTAGGTGCTGCAACGATAGAATCTTGAGTGTAGGCAATTTGCTGTTAAGTAAGTAAACGACATGAGCCTTTTCGCGGCTGGAAATCCCGTAAGTAATCCTGCGGGAGTTCAAGCCTCGCGCAAATTTCCTTCTGACTACTATCCCAGAACGAGAAGTTCAATAAATAGGGTGATGACGCGGTTCGCGTAAATTCGTGGGATTTCATCGTACCGATATTTTGAAGTCTCTGTTTTATACATAGTACCGTGTCCGTATAAACTGTGTAGCTAGCCATACAACGGTTAAATGCCGATAATGGTAAGTAATGGTGGACGTGACGCACCCTTAAATTGCGCTGCTACTGGAAATGTTGGGTGAGTTCGTCGCACGCCCCGCTACTACCAGGTAAAACTTCTACCCCAGCATGACCTCTCGTGGTTATCAATGCGGAACTAAGGGAATATTGGTCCAATCAAGAAGTTATAGGGGTGTTTCAAATTCCAGATTGTAAGATAAACCGATTAATAAGGCCTAGACTGGCACCAAAATCTCTTTGCGATCATCATTTTAAAATTGTTTTGCCTGAATACAGGGTGCGCCGGTGGTGCAATTTCTCTGCTCTCTATACCTCTGCGAACCTGTTTGGTCGCCGGATTGTAGTTTATCAAGGGTATTGGAGAATTTGATAAATTCTTTGACGAGTACCGTGCCCGGGGATCCTTGACGACCATGTGAAAGCAGGCGATTAAGCTCCTGCGGGATTGCACCAAACTGATAGGTACCCGCAGGAGATTGCTAGCTCCTTGGTTGTCTACTTGGAAAGAACTTTAACCGAGTTATTGTTGCCGTCCGTGAAGTAGACCTTAAGGTTACCGATGCCGTCATTGGCCACTGCTATACCAAAGAGTGCGGAGTTTGCGCCGGTTGTTGTGTTAACGACCGCAGGATCCACCGTTTTAACGCCCACGATTCCTTTGGTTGCCGGGTTGAGCTCTACAATAGTGTTTCGCTTCTGGTTCGCTATGATAAGATCATTGTTGAATGGGTTAATCGCTAGACCTGCTGGCTGATCGAGGTACGTTGCGCTGGTATCGGTATATACCAGGATAACATTGCTGAGCGTGGTACTGGCGGGTACGGTGGTGCTATTAGGGATGGCGAAGATAGTATTGTTGTAACCATTCGCTATATAGAGTGTATCGTCGGTTCCGTGAGCAAGGCCAATAGGGCCAACGGCAGTTCCTCCAAAGCCGTTCAAGGTGCTTCCAATGGTGCCACAGAGAATATCATAGGTGTATGTAGTCGCTCCGCCATTTGTACCGGGGTTAACGGTTATGCGGACGATTTGGCCGGTAGAGGCATTGGCTGCGAAAAAGCAGGCTTTACCGCCGTAATCACCGTTGTACACCTGCCCCCAGCCGTACTGGACGCTAGGATCGGTAAGAGTTGCGGCCTGTACACCTGCGGGTGTTACGATTTGAACGCCTCCGGAGGACGACGGTGTACCGAGCCCAAGATTTGATGACCACAGGTAGCCGTTTGTAGTGTTAAATGCGAACGCTGAGGGTCCGCTTAAACCACCCGAATCGGTGAACACGTTTACGGGTTTACCGGACGTAACATCTTCAATTGTAGTACCGGCTCCCATGGTTCCTGCGCTGTTGCTAAAATTACCTACTACGACATCGTTGGGCTGAATGTGGCCGGAAACGCCATCTGCAGTGAAAGTAGCAGAGGCAGCGGGAGCGATGGCGATGGCGTAAGGGTTTGTGTCGCCGTTTTTGGTATCGATAGTGCTTGAAAGGGTAGTAATTGTATTTAGGCCGCCAATAGTTTGCGGGCTCGTAGAGAGCGATGAACCTCCTCCACATCCTGCAGCCACTAAAACCAGTGTGGTGCCCGTTGCAACCACTATCAAGCGGGTGATGAAGGAAGCATTCGGCTTCGAAAAAGTCATCTAAATCTCCTTAAGAAATGAAAGTCGCGAAGCTGCCGGCTCGCTTGTTGGCTCCACCAATCAGCCCTTGCATGGTGGCTGCAAGGCCCACATAAACCGGAGCGGGTTGCCCCAGTATCACAGTGGTTTCATTTGCCCGTGTGTTTCGCTCATAATAACATTGTAGCAACGAATTGGTACAATGTGTACAATTACCTGGAGTATAACACCAAATGAGAGCAGTGGTACAGCGTGTCACTTCCGCATCAGTGTCGGTCGACGATGGTGAAATGCCGCAGATGATCGCCCGCATAGGCGTTGGGTTTCTGGTGCTGCTGGGTGTTGCCTTAGAGGACACCGATGCCGACGCCGCCTGGATGGCTGACAAACTTGCCTGTCTACGGGTGATGAGCGATGCCGAAGGAAGGATGAACTGCTCACTGGCTGATTGCAACGGCGAAATACTCCTGGTATCTAATTTTACTCTGCTAGGTGACTGCCGTAAAGGGCGGCGTCCTGCTTTTACTGGTGCGGCATCTGGTGAATCGGCTGAAAAGCTCTACCAAGTGACTGCCCAAGCCATTTCGAAAGCGGGTATACCCGTTTCTACTGGCAAATTTGGTGCGCACATGCAAGTGAGCATAGTGAACGATGGGCCAGTTACACTGCTGTTAGACAGCAAACGGACGTTTTAGTTTGCGATAAATGAGGCAAGATAGGTGAAGGTTTTTTGAAACGGTGTAGTTTCTTACTTGTGGCATGTCGTACCTCACCACTAATGGATGAACAGGTTTGTGGGAGGGTGATTTGGGGGAACTACCGTTAGCTACATTTATGTGGTTGCTACTACTTGCTTTTGCCGTGTCGCTGGGGGCGGAGAAACTACGCGTGCCCTATGCGCCAGCACTTGCCATTACCGGGCTTGTAGCCGGGCTATTTCCAGTGCTCAAGGATGCGGTGTTGTCACCGCACCTTCTGCTCAGCGTCCTGTTACCGTCCCTCCTGTTCGAGGGAGCACTGCATATAAGCGCAGCATCTCTTAAGCGCGATCTCCTGCCAGTATCAATCCTGGCCACTGTGGGTACAGTTGCGGCCGCACTCTTTACCGCCTGGCTCCTGCAAAGAGTGCTTCACTTACCGGAAGCTGCATGCCTTGCGTTTGGCTGCCTCATTGCAGCAACCGATCCTATCTCTGTGATAGCGCTGTTTCGCCGCATAGGGGCACCGGACCGGCTTACCCTGATTGTTGAGGCGGAGAGCCTTTTAAACGACGGTATGGCTGCTGCACTTTACATGGCAGCTGTGGGAA
>JAJZFK010000078.1 GCA_021805405.1 bacterium | reverse complement strand
GCTGGAGGATTAAGGCCACTGTAAATCACAGTTGACTAAGCAGTACAAATATGATATAATGTCGGTTCGTGCGAGAAGTTAGATTAACACCGGACGACGTAATTTCGTCGGCTGGGAATTGTTACTGCTTAGTCGCGCAACCGGAGGATTCGAATGAAGGAAATTCAGGGCCGAGCAAAGCAGACACGCCACGTCATTGACATCCCCAATCTTGTTGAACTGCAGCTAAATTCCTATCGGTGGTTTTTAGAGGTTGGCCTCAGCGAGCTTTTCAACAGTTTTTCACCCATCTACGATTATAACCAGAATTCCTCGATTTCTTTGCTGGATTTTACCCTTGGCGAGCCAAAGTATGGCATCGAAGAGTGCCGCGAAAGGGATATGACTTTTGAGTCTCCCATTAAGGCGCGTGTTCTATTGCGCCAGGCAAGCAAAGAAGAGATTGAGACAGAAGTCTATCTCGGCGACCTGCCGTTGATGACGGACAAGGGAACGTTTATCATAAACGGTGCCGAACGAGTAGTTGTAGGGCAGTTGCAACGGTCTCCTGGTGTCTATTTTAAGGACAACCTGGATAACTCTGGCAAGCTACTCTTTTCAGCTACCATAATTTCGCAAGAAGGTAACTGGCTTGAGATTGAAAGTGACTCGTCGCACGCAGTCACCGTACAGGTAACTGGCAAAAAAGTGCCGCTCACCACGTTGATACGTGCGCTGGGTTACTTCGCATCTGAGAACCCTTCGGCACCAGGTACTACCGAGCCGCTCGTGCTTACCGTTGCGGAGGCGCTAGAGCACTTCGTACTGTATCGCAATGAAGAGAGCTTTGATGAAACCGGCCGGTCTACCGGTAAGCAACGCCAGAAGGAGATGTTCGTACTCACGAGGTTCGCGGCTCCCGTGGTGGATCGCAAGACCGGTGAAATACTGGCTGATGCGGATACCGAAGCTAGTGAAGCCGTGTTGCATAACCTCGAGTCCGTACTGGGCAGCCAATCGCTCGTCCATCTCTATTCGCCGTGTGACTCCTCAGAGGACATGGTCAAGATGTTCTCATACGTAGAGGTCATCGACACCCTGGATGCAGATTCGCTTTACCATCGTCGTCCTCTTAGCAATATCGTGGACGACCGAGGAAATGTGCTGGTTCCTGGTGGCAAACTTATACATGACAAACATACCGCCCAGTCTGTTGAGCGAGCACTCAAAAAGGCCGATAAGGCGACTCTGGAAGTGCTACACGTTAACGAGTTTATTGAGGCAACTTTGCGCCTTGATGAAGCTGGTGATGTAGACAGTGCCCTGTTGGACATATGTAAGCGTGTTCGTGTAGGCGAACCTGCCACACTTGAGGCCGCGCGCAACCTTCTGCGATCCAACTACTTCGATCGTAAGCGCTATGACCTCGGTAGGGTTGGTCGCTACAAGATAAATAATAAGCTGTTTAAACGCAACGAAAAAATGACCGCAGATCGGCCCCTCAGTTACCACTCGGTAACAAGGGAAGACCTGTTTGGTGCGCTGCGTTACATCATCAACCTTGCTGCCGATGAAGGTACTACTGACGACATTGACCACCTTGAAAACAAGCGTGTTCGCTCGGTAGGCGAGCTTCTGGTTTCTACCCTGCGCACGGGCTTCAGCCGCATGGAGAAGGTCGCTCGGGAGCGAATGAACAGCCAGGAGATCAAGCCGCAGGAGATTATCTCCGTTAAGCCTATTGCCGCGTCTATCAAGAGCTTTTTTGGGTCGTCGCAGTTGTCACAGTTCATGGAACAGACAAACCCGCTCTCTGAACTAACGGTAAAAAGGCGCCTGTCGGCACTTGGGCCGGGCGGTCTGTCCCGCCAGAGTGCAAAGCTAGAAGTTCGCGACGTCCACCATAGCCACTACGGCCGAATATGCCCGATTGAGACACCTGAAGGTCCGAACATTGGACTTATCAACTCTCTAGCCGTTTACGGTAGGGTAGATGAGTATGGCTTCCTTGAAACGCCGTTCCGCAAAGTTAAGGATGGTCGTGTCTCTGCGGAGATTATCTGGATGACGGCCGATATGGATAACCATTACCATATCGCGCCAGCAAACAGCCCGCTTAACGAAGATGGTACGTTTAAGGATGACCTGGTACAGGTAAGGTTCGAGGAGGGCTATCCGTTCATTCCACCACGCCAGGTGGATTATATCGATATTGCACCGGTGCAGTTAATCTCTATTGCAACCGCGATGATACCGTTTATAGAGAACGATGAAGCAACGCGCGCCCTTATGGGTGCAAACATGCAGAAGCAGGCTGTACCCACCTTGCGGCCCGACGCTCCGCTTGTTAAGACAGGTATGGAGCGCCGAAGCGCCCTCGATTCTGGAGCCGTCATCACTGCTCGTCGCAGTGGTATTGTGACGCGAGTAACTGCCGATCAGGTAGAGGTTACCACCAATACCGGCCGCGTGGATGCGTATCGCCTCATCAATATGTTGCGCTCTAACGCGAGTACATGTATAACGCAGCGGCCCATAGTTAACAAGGGGCAGCGAGTGGTGCAGGGACAGGTTCTTACTGATGGACCATGTACCGACCTTGGCGAGCTGGCTCTTGGCCAGAACGTTCTGGTCGCATTCGTCTCCTGGGGCGGTTATAACTATGAAGACGCCATTCTGCTTTCCGAGAGGCTGGTGACAGACGACGTCTTTACCTCCATTCATATTGAAGAGCAGGACAAAGAAGCGCGCGATACCAAGATTGGGCCAGAAGAGATCACCCGCGACATTCCTAACGTTGGCGAGGATATGCTGAAGGACCTGGATGAAGACGGTATAGTTCGCATCGGTGCAGAGGTTAGGCCCGAAGACATACTTGTTGGAGAGGTCGCACCTAAGGGGCAGGGCGAACTAACTGCGGAGGAGCGCCTGATCATCGCAATCTTTGGCCGCCGCGCCGAAGAGACGCGCGACGTATCGCTTCGCGTATCGCACGGTAGTGGTGGGCGCGTGGTAGACGTTAAGGTCTTTAGCCGCTTTAAGTATATTGGTGCCAGGGATAAGCGAATCTATCACTTCTGCAAGAAACCCGAAACGAACATGCGCGATAGTCAGGACGGCGATCTGGTAAGGCAGACAGCTGACGATCTTCCGGCTGGCGTAAACATGCTCGTGCGTGTCTACCTCGCCCAGAAGCGCAAAATCATGGAAGGCGATAAAATGGCTGGTCGCCACGGCAACAAAGGTGTTATCTCCAAGATCCTTCCAATAGAGGACATGCCGTTCCTTCCATCGGGTCAGCCGGTAGATATCGTTCTGAACCCGCTTGGTGTACCATCCCGTATGAATATAGGTCAGATACTTGAAACGCACCTTGGTTACGTGGGACGCCACCTCGACTGTTCTTTCGTGAACCCTGCGTTTGAGGCAATGACCGAAGCTGAGATCGTTGAACAGATGGAACGGTTAGCCGCACATTTCCGTCATCAAACGATCGAGCAGTTCGTTAATTCAGAGCTAGACCTCGGGATGGTGTTTACTGCAAACGCCACACCAGAAGTAATGCTTGATCAGATTAGCGCCCGCCTGGGTGATGTTGATGATGAGCACCTTGAGGAGATCAGCAGAATACTGTGCGTACTGCCATCTCAAACGCGTGAACAGACCGAGACGAAGGTTTTGGCAAAACTCAAGGAGAACGCATGGGCCCGAGTGGGCTTTGATCCACAGAGCGGTAAAACGCGTCTGCGCGACGGGTTGTCTGGCGAGTTTTTCGATATGGACGTAACCGTTGGTGTTATATACATGTTGAAGCTAGCTCACCTGGTAGACGACAAAATACATGCCCGTTCTACTGGGCCATACTCCCTGGTTACACAGCAACCTCTTGGTGGTAAAGCCCAGTTTGGAGGACAGAGATTTGGCGAGATGGAAGTATGGGCACTGGAAGCATACGGTGCCGCATACACTCTGCAAGAGATACTTACCATCAAGTCCGACGATGTCCTTGGTCGTGTTAAGACCTATGAGTCCATTGTTAAAGGTGATACGATTCTCGATCCAGGTGTTCCCGAGTCGTTTAAGATTCTCGTGAACGAATTACAGAGCCTGGGCCTTAAGGTAACGGTTCTGGATGACCAGGACCGCGAGATTGACCTACGCGATCGTGAGGATGACATAGATCCTCGCGAAGACCCGGTAAAGGCTGCCGCGCGGCGTCACTCTCGTACCATGCGTGTTACTGACGACGAGTTCATGGCGTAGTTTCATAGGTTAGAGCTTGTACGGCCCCAAATGCAGCAGTCTCTTGGGGCCTTCACTTTCGCGTTTCTCGACACTGGAGGAGAAGCCATCATGGCGGATGCCAGCACGTTTGCTAAAATTAAAATTGGAATTGCCTCGCCCGAGGAGATCCGTAACTGGTCCTTTGGCGAAGTTAAAAAGCCGGAAACAATCAACTACCGTACGTTCAAGCCCGAACGTGACGGGCTTTTTTGTGAAAGGATATTTGGCCCGGTTAAGGACTGGGAATGCCACTGCGGAAGGTATAAGAAGGTTAAGCACAAGGGGATAACCTGTGACCGCTGCGGTGTGGAAGTAACCCGCAGCAAAGTTCGCAGGGAGCGAATGGGGCATATTGAGCTTGTTGCGCCCGTTGCACACATCTGGTATCACAAGAATCAGCCCAGCCCACTCAGCCTTATCCTCGATATCAGCTCGAAGCTCATTGAGCGAGTACTTTACTTTCAGTCGTACATCGTTACACGCGTTGACAAAGAGAAGATTACAGCTTCCTACTCCGATATCCGCCGCGAAGTAGACGTAGAAATCGCCCAGCTTCAGGTGGAAAAATCAGAAACAGCCGACCGCATGCGCCGCGACTTCAACAAACGCGTTCAGAATCACCGCAATCCTGATCCGGAGCCAGTGGTTGAACCAGAGCTGGATGAGGATCTTGACCTCGGCGAGGAAGTGATTTCGGTAGGAGGCTTTCTGGATTACGAAAATCTGGACAGCACCAACGAGTACTGGGACGATGAGACTGTGGCGCGCAAAGAAGCCAACCTTGTTGACAGTATCCGCCAGGCTGAGAACGACGTAGATGAACGTATTGAGCGCCTTATGCAGGCAGCTGAGCAGATGGAGAAGCTGGAGCCAAAGCAGCTAATTTCCGAAGATCAGTATCGAGCCATAGAGCACCTGGTAGATGTACTCGCCAACCGTATAGATGAGAGCTGGCGAAACGCGGTGGAAGCCGGCCTCGGTGCGGCTGCCATCCGTGACCTTCTTATCGAGATTGACCTTGAGACGATGTCCCGCGAACTTCGCATCCAGATAGCGAATACCCAGGGACCGCGTCGACTTCGTCTGCTTAAGCGGCTAGAGATGGCCGAGGCGTTCATCGCATCCCGTACACGCCCCGAGTGGATGATCATGGAAGCAGTTCCGGTCATTTCGCCCGAGCTTCGCCCTATGGTTCAGCTAGAGGGTGGCCGGTTTGCTACGTCAGATCTAAACGACCTATACCGGCGTATCATCAACCGCAACAACCGATTGAAGCGCATTACTGAAATTCGCGCACCAGAATCCATTGTTAACCATGAGAAGAGGCTCCTGCAGGAAGCAGTAGACGCTCTCATAGATAACGCGAAGCGCCAGCGACCGGTTACCGCCAGTAACAACCGCCCGCTCAAGTCGCTCTCCGACATGCTCAAGGGCAAGGAGGGCCGGTTCCGTAAGAACCTTCTTGGTAAGCGAGTTGACTATTCTGGGC
>JAJZFK010000507.1 GCA_021805405.1 bacterium | reverse complement strand
GTTCAGGCAAGAGCACTGATAACCTCCACCTGCACATTCAGCAGGTTGGTAAGTGGAAAAAAGAGCAAGGACTGAAGTGCGGTGAACGCTACGATGGTGCCAAGGCTCAACTGCGGGCCGTAGTGACTCATGGAGAGATACCCTGCCAGCCAATAAACGAGAGCAGGCGTAAGGCTGAACGTAAGGCGAATGAGGTTGAAGAAAAACCGGAAGACTAATGCCTGCTGAATCTGCAGAGTTGTAAGGTCCTGGTTCTCTCGCCTGAACTTCTCCATGGTAAAGGAACGCCGACCGCTTACCTTTGCCAGTAGCACACCAGAAACAGACAATGACTCCTGCATAGTAGCATTAACATCGGCAAGACGCGCCTGAGTTTTGCCACGAATGGTGCGTCCCTTCTCCCCCACGAACGTCGACACAAAGGCAAAGATTGGAAGGATACCAACCGAAAGAACGGTTAGCCTCCAATCGAGGTAGATCATACCGATAAGCGACGAGATAACCGTGGTAAGGTTGGCAAGTATGGAGGCAGCGGTGTCACTAAGTACCCCCTGCACGCCGCTAACATCGTTGGATAATCGACTCTGTATTTCACCGGTTCGAGTAGCCGTAAAGAACCGCAGTGACATGCCCTGCAGGTGGTCGAACAATTGATTGCGTAGATCACGCATGATGTCCTGGCCAACCACGTTTGCGTAATACGCGTATACCAGTCCAAACCCGGTTGCTCCTAGGGTAGCCGTCATCGTAAGAAGCGTGTAGACCGTGATGACATGCATGTTGCGCTTTATTAGCCCGTCGTTAATAATGATGCGCAATAGGAACGGAGAGGCTAGCCCAAGCAGTGCAGACGCTAAAACTGCAAGCGCAGTAAATGTAACCTCGCGTCGATAAGGAGAAAAGGTACCAGCTATTCGCCGAATGGTTTCTCGCGTGACTTTGCGGCCCGTTGGTGGCCCAGATGTATAGAGGCCTCTCATCGCTCCCATAAAATTGCACTCCTTTCCTGTGGCTTCTGCTCTCGTAAGGCTAACTAACCATCACATAATCATTATACTACGTATAAGCAAAGTAATTTAAACAGGCGATTCCGTGCCCCAGTTGTCCGTGAGCAGGAAAGTGCTGCATAACCGTAGGTACGGTCGAGGTAGCGAAGCCGTCAAGGCTCGGTAGACTGTTGTGAAATCGTTGATTACAGGCTGAGGGAAAACTGGTGTGGCCAAGGTCATAAGATTGTCATATGCTTTTAGGATTGCGGCATACTGCTATACAACATCAAGATTGTCAGGTCGGTTGCGCAGATAGTTAGTTCGCAGGAGCAAGTAGTTAAAAGGCTAAACATAACCGCATATCAAACAACCTAAGCATAAATGCACGTAACA
The DNA here is from genome assembly GCA_021805405.1 of bacterium. Classification (GTDB taxonomy): domain Bacteria; phylum Armatimonadota; class Chthonomonadetes; order Chthonomonadales; family Chthonomonadaceae; genus JAJZFK01. The sequence goes on along the minus strand of JAJZFK010000507.1, from coordinate 4,380 downwards.
GTTCGCGCGGTTACGACGCGCCAAAACGCCACGAGCAAATTTGGTGGCTAAAACTCAAAAGAAATCGTTTCTGCGCCTAAAGGCGTTGCCTCCCTGTCACCTCGCAAAAACCGCATCGCACGTAGGCCCCAGGTTTCTTCGGGATAAGCGGTTGCCAGTGTCGCTAGCTCTGTGCGCCCCTCCTCAACACCTAACTGATCCTTAAGGCGGCCGAGCCGATATCGCTCCTCTAATGCCGTAATGTCCCCTAGCGGCAATTTCAATAAGTCGGCGGCCAGGTTAGGTTTACCTTGCGCCAAATAAATCTCAGCTTGTAGAAGACTCACTGTCGGCTTGTGCAATATTTCAATCGGCACGCGTAAAACTGCGTTCAACTCGGTCTGGGCATCGGCGAGTTTACCACCATCAATCAAAGTTGCGACAAGTTCCAAGCGGAACGACTGTGAAAAGGGTGAGAGAACAACCGCGCGCGAACTTAGCAGTGCACGCAGCCTCACCTCAGCGTCGTCAAACCAGCCACGGTAGCGCGATAACTGCGCCAACAGCACCTGGGCCGATACGAAGCTCGAGACCGTCTGATACTGTAGTAGCTCCTCTATCCCCGCAATCGCGCTGTCGTACTGCTCCTTTAAGATGTAGGCGTGGGCAGTAAGCCGAAGACGAAATTCATCCTGGCTACGAGTACCAGGCAGATTTGTGGTCTCATCCAGATACTTTAACGCCTCAACAGCTTCATTCCCAGCTAATGCCCGCAACGCCTGGTACGTTAGTAGAACCCTTCGGTTTTCGGCCGGCGGTGAATACTTTAGTGCCCGCATGGCATACTTCGCGGCATCGGTGTAGTCGGTCCTGCTTGCACTACTGTGGGCAAGGATAGCAAAAATTAGCCAGCGCATTACACCCACCAATACAGCTATTAAAAGCAAGGGAACAATAATTACCCGCAAACTATCGGCCGCATACGCTACGACCATGCCGGCAGCAGCACCCCACAACAGTGCCCTGCCCAGATATTCAGGGTAGCTGGCTGGAGCATCTAGCTTTTTGCAATGAGAGACGCTCCAAGCAGCGTAAATCAGTGCTGCGGCCGCCATAGGCAACTGCACCGTAACAAACGCCAGGTGCCATGCCGCTATGGCGGGAGTACTAAGGTAAAGAAAGAGGTATGTACTATTTATTAGCAGAATCGCAAATGGCCACAGCATGACCTTGCTCAGGATAGACCGAGATGCGGCTCTGGCGAGCACTGCAGCGACCACGAACCATAGTCCCGTGCATATCATGAACGTGACTATCAGGATAAACAAGCGTATATCATGTATGGTCGGAGTCACAACCGCCGAGTGGGAACCTGCCGTAGTCGAGGTTGTGCGGTGAGCAGTTGAAACTGACGACTGCCCGCTATCCGTGCCCATTTGGGTGCGGTTTGAAATCGTCGCCTGAAAGCCTAGTGAGAGCGTTATACATAGGCAAGTATAGAGTACTGCCATACGTAAACGTACTGTGGGCCGCGCGAGTGTATAGCGGTAATTGTCGTGAATTCCCAAACGAATGACAAACGCGATAATAAGAACTCCCCAAAGCATTGGCGACGGCAATTTGATGACGAACAGTAGCAGCGTCACCAAAACCGAGTTCCACAAAGCCGGTGAAAAAACTGCGCTGATGTGAGAACCATCTAACGGAGGAAATGGGGTCAGGTTAAACAGGTTGATGAGGAAACCAAAGTTTGCAAGTCCAAACCAGAAGGGATTATGGGTGGCGTACCCAATGAGAAGGCAGACGAAAGCACCCAGACAACCAGCAACCGGTCCTCCTGCTCCACTTTCCGATTGGATGGTAGGATCATCCGGAAAGCCTTTGAGGAAGATTACCGCACCCATGAGCGGCAGAAATATAGGTGCCGAGGATTTTAAGCCTTTCGCCCGGTTGACCGCAACATGCCCCATTTCATGAACGAAGATGGAGAGCAGAATTCCCAATCCAAACTTCCAACCGTAAAAATAAGCGTAGAATTTATATGCTACCAACATAGTTGACAGCGTTAACAGGATGGAGCCAAATTTCAGAAATACTAGTGCAGCCTTGATCTTGGCTCCCAAAAGTAGGATAGTGCCGAGAAGACCGCCACATTTTGCTTTGGAAGCAGCGGGCACAGCAGGTGCACTCGCCGCTGGAACGGGTGCGGGTTTGGAGAATAGGCTTCCGCAGTAGACGCAACGCAACCCGCCTGGCAGGTTCGCCTTACTGCAGATGGCACAGGTTTGATATCGTGACCTGTTTTGAACTGCTGTCATGTTAGGCAGTTCTCTGCGAGCGATTACCTATCATACGTCCAACAAATCGTCCCGTAAAGTACCAGAAGATGATGTTAACCATTATTTTGGGATCATCATGATATAACAGAAACTCCAATCCCAGAAGCACCATGCCCCCAATTACTCCGGCCGTTTGCCCCAATACTCTATTGCCACGTTTGACGAATACGAATATGCCGACGAGGCCCCCAACAATGGAGCAGGCGATTGCGTAGAGAATGGAAAGGGCGACGAGGCCTGTGGTATCCGCGTGACCACCTAAATCAATAGCCAGCCATAAAACACTCCAAATTGTCCAGTACTGCCCGTATGCTGCACCCCAACCCATTCCCTTCACGACGCGAGAGCTAGCGGACGAAGGTACGACCGTTGCTGGCGTAAAAGCCATCCCCTGCGGCACCCCAATATTTGCAGCAGTTAGCGGTTGATATCGCGTCGAATCAGCCAGGGAACTAGATGGCGAAGTCATGAGTGGCGGGGCGGCCGGGGAGGCAACAACACTGGCCATTGTCGGCACGTTCTTTAGCCGATCCAGCATCGTAGTTGCCGCTGCGTGTGTCGGGTCAAGCAGTAATGTCCGTTCCAGTTCGCCTTGTGCAGCGGTGCGATCACCAGATTGGTACAGCGCTACAGCCAGATTAAAGTGCAACTGCGCAATGTCAGGCTGCAATGTGGCGGCTTGCCTTAACTCGTCGATTCCTGCGTCGGTGTGACCGGCAGTAAAAAGTGCCATACCGTAGAGCGATCTTCCAGTGGCATCATCGTGATGCTCCGATATGTACGGCCAAATCAGATCAATTGCGCCCTGCCCGTCATGGGACTGGAGTCTGGCTCGTACATCTGCGAACAGCTGTTCATTGGTTTGTTCCATACGATTACCTTTCGCTGAAAATTCACTAATTGGATGGCAGATTAGTATCTGAAAATTTTAACACAAATAACAGAGAATCAAATATCGAATTGGGAAATTATTGTATTTCTGTAGCGAAATTGCTTCGCCGAAAGAAAAGTTGAACGGAGGCGCGCAGCATACAGGGCGCGACGCCAGCGCCATTGTGGGAAAGGATGCCTATACCGTCGTGGAGTAGGGCTGTAACCACGGTCGCTCGCCAATATGGAGTTCCAAAAATCGTACGAAAAGCCACGATGCACCGGGCACTACTGAAAAAGCGAGCCGTAATGGCAGAAGTTGAGCTTTCACTTAAGTCCTACACGCCTTAATGGATCTTGAATAGGCTGTTGAAGTACTGATTTTTACGATAAGACGCCAGGTTTGGGAGTTTCCCCCATAGCGATTGTCACCCGTCGCCACAACGGTTGGCATGCTTATCAGGAGCCGGTTACTAATTGCCCGGCATGACACCGTGAGAAGCGACAAGGTAGTCGATGCCACTAAAAAGCATTCTACTTAAGTTACTAGCAAAAAAGTGACTTGCAGGGCAGCATAATTGGGCACCCTGCAAGTCACCACCAAGCGCATAGTTACACTTACGGTGCGTTAGGTGTCTTCATGTTCTTCATCATCTGCATTTGAGAAGCAGGACTAACATCAGACTTATCACCGCCTATTACTTTCCAACCAACTACCACTATTACCAGGACTACTACAGCGATTACCGCACCTACCATACCTGGACTAAGTTCTTTCTTCATCTACTTCGCTCCAGAAGATTACTTGTATGCTGGTGGCAGTGAATTTGCCAGACAGTTTGCGAACTGCTGATCTGTCGCGCTTGGCGCGCCACAGTAATTGATGCCACGGTCGTTAATGTCGTCACGCACGTCGTTGTACCACATGTAGGTCGGTACTACAGTGGCCTGTACTTTCATCCATTTGGTGTGGCCATCGGCGAACGCCCAGTTTCCACCACCGTTGTGCCAGAAAGGCAAACTGCCACCGTTAGCATTGTAGTTCCAGCCAAATGTCCAGGTACCAAGGTCTGGCCAGAAATCACGCGTTTCAACGATGTCGATTAATTGAGCCGGTGCCTGGATCCACGCAAGGGTACGAGTTCCTCCAATATTGAACACGTCTCCGTTATACGCGAAGTTAGAAAGGCTG
>JAJZFK010000467.1 GCA_021805405.1 bacterium | reverse complement strand
GCCTGTTTAGCGCCCCTACAGCAACAAACTGACGGCGCGCACGGCGGTTTTTCATAAGCGATATGGGATCGTTGGCAGCCAGATCGCACAACACTGCGCGTGAGCGCGCATCAAGGTGAGAGACACGCACTTCATCCTGAACTGCTAACAACCTCCGCAGTTCCAGTCCACTAAACTGCTCGATCAAATGCGAACGATCTAATAGTTGAACCTTCGGTCTCCAGCGCAACTCATCGACTTTGTAAAGCATCCGCTGAAGGGCGCCACCAGCATCCCTTTTAGTAATTAACGCTGAGACGGCAGACATCCGTAGTATGCGGTTCCAATGCCAAGTACGCTATAAAAACCTGCAAGAACACAGCAGACGACAAGGACATGCATCACATTTAATAGACGATTACTAATTGAGTAAGGCCACCCCACCACCAGTTGGCTTGTAACAAATAGGCCGGTGGTAGCTCCAAGTCCAATACAGCCTGCCAATCCCCACCGGAATCGTGATGCAAGCCGCTTCTGTTCTGCGAGGAGCTCATCTACACTCGCCGACTGCAGGGATTTCAGATAATCAAGTACCTGACTTTGTCTATCTCGCTTGGCTGACTTCACCTTGTCGTCCTCCTTGTACTTCGGTTTGTAGACTGCATTTATACCGGACTTCTCCCACTTCCAACACGCGGTTAAAACGCAGGTTAACGTGACGGGGCGACTACATCTGGCCGACCACCAACAGAGGGTGGGGACATAATTCTTCGTTGCTGATCCGTTAGACCCTCGTACTTTTCAATGCTGTAGTAATTGGACGACCATGCCGAATAACCAGGGCTATATTTGTATAACAGTGCCCGCCTTTCGTAGCTGGCCGACCATGCGCGGGTTCCGTGTACAAGGGCCTCCGTAAAGATAATGGCGTCGCCCGCGGCTACAGGCGGCTGAATAACGTAATCTGGGCGACGCTCCTGTGTCACCACTTCACGGGGAATACCCTGCAGGTAGTTTCCCTTGTGAGTTCCGGGGATACAGATAAACCCACCGTCACCCGCCTTGCAATCAGAAAGTGCGTAGGTAACAACTGTGAGGCCGTTCCGCATGCGCCCGTCCCGCCACTTGTACCAGTGATCGCCTTCATGACCTTCGCCGCCGTGAAGATCCATTCCGCGCGCACCGTGCCGCATGAAAATGCAGTAGTCGTGATCAATTCTGAATGAGGAGTCGATTAGCTCCAGCAGGTATGGAAGTATTCGGGGGTGATCTATGAGTGCGACATAATCCTGACCCCACTGGCTAATTGAATTACCGTGAAACTGAACTTGCGATGACACTTCAGGGTAGTGTAGATCTGCAATAGCATTCAGTCGAGTCAACTCCTCCAGGTTCAGTGCGTTTTTTACCACGAGGTAACCGTGGTTATCAAAGAAAAAAATCTCTTCAGGCGTCATAAAGTGTCACCCCCTCCACACCAGCCCGTCTACCACTGGCAATGATTTGCAAAACGCTCATACATTCAACACTTTATTACCTAAATCATGCAATTCTAGCCATTTTCCTTTCCTCCCCCTATTTCCGTCTATATGACGATAGACGTTTTAAGCCTTAGAGCTATACACTGTAGCCAATCATCCGCGTATCGATGGATTTGCTTCCGTTTGTGGCAGGAGTGGGACTATGGCGAAATTAAAGTGTCTTGCTTGCACAATCGTTGCAGCTTTAGTGTTTTTTGCGTGTTCTGCAGACACGCTAGCACAGGACGAGGCACCACTTCTTACACTTGTTGAGGCTGTCCACCTTGCAGAGGCGCATAATCGGCAATTAAGCATCGCCAGCCTGGGTGCCTCTGGCGCAAACAATATTGCAGACGCCGCAGCCACACACTTTCTTCCCGTTCTAAAATTGTCCGCGGTAACGGCAGACCAGATGTCGCCGGTAAACGTCCACTTTCCGGCTGGCTCGCTTGGAACGGCAGCCGACGGAACACTTCTCCCCCAAAAGAGCATCGACCTAACTGCTGCAGCAGGTGTCAATACCCTCATCAGCGTTACCGCAGCGCAGCCAATTACCCAAATTGAGAAGATTCGAGCACAGATTAACGTTGAGAAAATTGCAGCAGCCACTGCCGTTGTTCAGGTCCGGGCCATGCGTTCCGCAGTAGTTTTTAAAACCGAGGATACGTACTACAACGTCGTTACGGATTGTGAACTACTTAAGAGTGCGGAAGCAGCCGAGGCGTGGAATCAACAGATGTGTAAGCAGGTGAGAAGCGCCCTTGCGGCAGGCACCGCTCTCCGGGCCGACCTGATGTCCGCAACTGCCGCCCTGGCTAACAGCCAGGCTGATGTATCACGGTTTGTTGGCCAACAGCGCATCGATAAGATGAAACTCAACGAGACTTTAGGACGTTCGCTTACCACCCAGTTCACGGTGTCTCTTGCGGCATGCGCGCTGCCGATGATACCGGAAGCGGAAGCGGATCATAATCCAACCGTTGAGGCTGCACTCCTGTTCGCAGATCAGGCGCAACAGAAGAAGCGTGTGATAACGGCGGGCTACTGGCCGGATATTAGCCTTGCTTTATCGTACTACCAGCTGACAACTGCCGTTGCTGGTTTGCCAAGTAAAGTGGTAATAGTGGGTCTCCAGGCAAGCTGGGATCCCTTTGACTGGGGAGAGAGAAGGTTGGAAGCGCGCGCCGCAGATGCCGCCTTTAGGGCCGCCAAAGTTGCGTACCGCGACGCACTGGCACAACATGAGATCGCTATCGCAACCGCCCGACAATCCATAAATGACGTAGAAATGTACGTTCGGGCTGCAAGGTTAGCCGCTGATGCTGCCGATGAGGGCCTAAGAGTTGCAACAAACGAGTATAGGGTTAGTGCGGTCCCCCTAAGTAGGCTCCTCGAGGCCCACAAACGTGACATCTCTGCGCAAGCCGATCTCGTTACCGCACGGCTGGCGGTACTGCGCGCACAAAACGCGCTGTCATTACAATTGGGGAGCACCACGCCATGAGAGCACACAGCTACCAGACTGCGGGCTTTCTGTTGCTGATCACAACTACCGCAGGTTGCCATCGCGTTGCAGCCCACGAAGAACGCCCGGTTGCAGTGCAGTGGGTAGCAGCAGAATTGGTGTCGGCTTCACACCATGCGGGTTCCCGTTATACCGCCAGCCTGGTGCCAGATCGACAGGCAGTGCTCGCTTTTAAAGTCACAGGCTATGTAACCAGTTTGTTGCAGGTGCATGCCGGAGCTATACTGAGGGCGGTTCAACCTGGCGATAAGGTTGAAAAGGGCGCAGTGATAGCGCAGTTGAATCCGGCCAGCTACCGGTCCGCGGAACTGCAGGCGTTGGCCGGCCTAAAGGCCGCGCGTGCCCTTGATGGTGCTTCGCAGCAAGCTTATGAAAGCGCTGCCGAAAGTGTAAAGGAGGCCCGGGCTGCTGCGACGGTTACGGTTCAGCGGCGGCACGCTTCGGTTGTGACCGCGCACCAGGCAAAGGCGGCGGTAGCAATCGCCCAACAGCTTGTGCGTGCCGCAAAGATTGCCCATGAGCAGGCACTGTACCGGGCACAAGCCGCAGAGGAGTCCGTGATCGCCGCGGCAGCGCTGGAGAGGGAGGCAGCAGCGAGGTTTGCGCTTGCGAAAAACGACTATTCCCGAGCCAGTTACCTATACAACCGGAAGAGCCTGCCCCGCGCCGATTATGACCGCGCCACCGCACAGTATGACGGCGCAAAAGCTGCAGTAAGCGCTTCGGCTGCACAGGCAGCTTCAGCCACCGCACAGCAACTGGAAGCGGCAGCAGCTGGAAGGGCAGCGGCGACCCAGGTTACTCAGGCGGTACTTGCAGAGGAGCAGGCGCGAGACCGGCTAGTGCAGGCACAGATATCTTCTGATACTGCGAATACTCAAAGCCAGGCGGCCGATGCGGCTGTAGCACGTGCCCGCGCAGGGCGAAGAGGTGCACAATATTCGGCATTAGCCTCTGCAGCCTCCGTACAGCAGGCCCGTGCCAGCCTTATGGCAGCCACGATCCCCGTAATCGACACCAGGCTTAAGGCGCCATTTGCCGGCCTCATACTTGCACGCAAAATCGATATTGGTGACCTAGTTGTACCTGCTGCACCGGCGGTAGTTCTAGCAGACACCACCCACATGCGCGTCGTCTTTGGGGTCCCGGCTTCCCAGCTTGAGCAGCTTAGGCCAGGAATGGTTGTTCCTGTGCAGATAGAGGGTGCAGGTGACCGCATTTACGACGGCGTTGTATATCAGGTTGATGCCGCGGCAGACCCAACTACCCGCGTTTTTCAGGTTCAGTTGCGATTAACCAATAGGTCCCAGAAGCTCAAAGCTGGAATGATCGCAACCGTTGAACTCGGAAAGTTATCGCCAGCGAGTGCGGTAATGGTTCCTATTTCCGCTCTGGTTCCGGCAGGACCCAATGCTTCCGGCTATGCGGTGGCCGCCCTGCAGACAGCTAGCGGAATAACCCGAATACACATGCAACCTGTAATAGTAGGTGCCATATATGGCGACCGAATTACAGTAACCGGTATTTCTACAGGTACCCGCATTGTGGCGAATGGCACCTCGCTTATGCGTGATGGTGAAAAGGTTACGCTTTCCACGCAACGCGATGGAAGTAGCCATGCCGCACGGTGATGACTTGCGACTTCTCGCCGCGCGCAATACAGCCCGGTTCTGCGTGGAGAACCGCCAGGTTACATGGGTCATTCTGATCGCGGTACTCATGTGGGCGGTTTGGGGTTATCGGGCAATGCCGCAGCGCAAAGACCCTGTTGTTCCTGTTAAGACTGCACTGGCAGTTACGATCTGGCCTGGTGCCACTGCCCACAAGGTAGAGGAACTGGTTACCAGGCCGATTGAGAAGGCGGCAGCACAAAACAGCTACGTTACGAGGATTACGTCCACGTCACGCAACGGAGTTTCACTGGTTTACATCTACCTTGATGAGTACCAGAACGAGGATGTTGGCAAAGAGTTTGACGATATCGGCCAGAAGCTAGCGCAGATTGCAACGCTTCCACATGGTGCGGGGCCGGTAGTGTTTCACAAGGACTTTGGCGACACCTCGGCACTTATGCGCACCGTTGCCAGCCCCCGTGTAGCCTCCGCAGAAATTGACCTTCGTTCCAGCTTGGAGCAGGAAGCCATTGATCGTGCCCGCACTCGGTCGGCGCACCGCCTCTCTGCACAGAGGGTCAGCCTGGTCATCAACATTCCCTTTACGCTGGGCACCAACCTGCTAACCGCGACAATGCACAACCTGAGTCGTCGATTACAGACAGCCGCGTTAATCAGGAATCCGGTCGTTATTAGCGGGACAGGTTTCGTTGGGATTGATGCGACCCCTACAGCGGCTCCGCAGACGATACTTACAAGGACACGGGAGTTGGTACACACTCTGGTGCGACCCGGCTCCATTAGCCCGGATATATGGCCGGTCGTTCTTGTACAGGATCCGGCAGATATTCACGCCGCTACCCGTTTGGCAGCAGGAGACGAATATTCAGACGGCAGTATGGACGACTTCACAGACACGATAGAGAAGGCTCTAAAGACGTGTCCCACCGTAAGCCGTGTCGACAGAACCGGTGTGGTACCACGGCAGGTCAATCTACTCTATTCACAGGAGCGGCTCGCTGCCTACGGTCTGCAGCCCATTCAACTGCAGCCGATACTCGCACGCAGGAGGATTACTGCACCAGCGGGCACCATGGATGTGTATGGCAAATCGATCCCCATAAATGCTTCGGGACTTTTTCAATCCGTTGACGACATCAAGGATGTAGCTATCGCCGCAACCCCACAAGGTACACCC
>JAJZFK010000106.1 GCA_021805405.1 bacterium | reverse complement strand
TTGCAGACTGCAGAACTGGCAATACGGAAGACGCATTGATAAGGTCGGTAATTGCAGCAGTGTGCGTAATCTCTGGACAGTAAGATTGTGCGCGAAATTTCGTCATGTTCTCGCTATCAAGCCCCAAGCCTAATGAGGCATTTATTGCCTTTCGAGCCTGCTGAACCAAACAAGTTGGAATGAGCCCAGAGAGCCGGACATAGCCATCGCGCTCGAAATTGGTAACTTCCTCGTAAGAGAGTTTCATTGCAATCCCTTCTGTGTACGCAACCCGTTTTGTTGCACGATAAGTCAGCACCGGTTTCAGAATTCCGTCCAACGCTCGCACGAGCGATCAGGCTATAGCAATTGCCTGATCGGTGCTAACAGATTAACGGCAATCGGACTCTTGTGGCATCTGTATCCTACCGACAATGTGCTGAACTTATTCAGTTGTTATGTCGTTAATAGTTCTATACAAGACGGTATGGTTCCTTCCAAGGTATCCTATCCGTACAACCGTTCACCACTTCTACGAGCAACGAGCCCGTTGCAACTGTCGGGAATGAGAGCCAATGTCCATAAAGCTTCTAGTTTGCGCTGCAACCGACCTGGAGATGTCTGCATGCCTGCCAGATATTAACGCAAGGCACTTCAGAATGGGGCATGCAGTCACCTTTGGCTCCCTAGCTGTCCTGGTTACAGGCGTTGGTATTCCTGCTGCGCTCTCGTCGGCACAAACTGCCTGCAAAATGCTATTACCCGAGGCGGTGGTGAATGTAGGAATTGCCGGGGCATACCCGGACTGCGGATTGAATATCGGCGATATTACCGTCGCCTCATCGGATATTTATGGTGATATTGGGTTTGAAATTCCCGACGCTTCGACCTTTAAGCCACTTTGTGACTCAGAATTTGGAAGCGCTGCGATATACCACAGGTTTACACTGGAAACGAATTCGCCCTGGATTGTATCTCGCAATGAAAAGCCGATTTATAGAGTTGCAGCCTGCACTGTGAACCAGTGTACCGGCACAAATGAAACTGGGTTGCTACGAGCGCGGCTGTTTGGAGCAAAAATCGAGACGATGGAGGGAGCCGCTATCGCCCAGGCTAGCGCTGCGGTTGGTATACCGTTAACTCAAATTCGGGCAATCAGCAACTTAGCGGGCCATAGGTCCATTACTCGAAAATCGATTGATACGGCCATTGAAGCACTAGAGGAGTACTTTCGAAGCGTTTCGCCACTCATTTAGCTATTCCATGCGTATGCGCGGATCGGCCACCATAAGCATCACATCGGCTGTAAGATTGCCCATAAGTAACATAAATGCGCCCATCACAAAACTTCCCATTACAAGGTAGAGATCTTTAGCTAGCACAGCATCCAGGATGAGCTTACCAAGACCTGGCCATGCCATTACAGATTCTACGAGGGCAGAGCCAGATAGCAGGCCGGCAAGGCTAAGGCCAAACAGCGTAATCATTGGGTTTGCGGCATTGCGAAAAGCGTGCTTCCAGATCACTTTGCGTTCGGACAATCCTCTGGCACGTGCGGCAATCACGTAATTATCGCGCAGAGTATCTAGCAAACTGCCTCGCATCTGCCTCAAAACACCAGCGCAGCTCCCTACCCCAAGAACGAGTGACGGCAGGATTAGGTGCGCACAAACATCGGTTAGTCTATGCCACGACGTAAAGAAGTAGGCATCCGGAGATCGCATACCGCCCACAGGAAACCAGCCTGTTTTTTCAGCAAACAGGAGTACCAGTAGTGCGAGAAAAAAGCCTGGTGTAGAGATTCCTGCAAAACTCGCTAGTGATACCAGCAAATCCGCAGCTGTATCCTTACGAACCGCAATAAATACCCCTAACGGGATAGCAAGCCCCCAGGAGATCAGAAGTGAGCATATTGCCAAAATAAGCGTATTGCCCATGCGCTGCCAAATGAGGCCAGCCACCTCAGTTTTGTAGGAAAAGGAGTAGCCAAAATTGAAATGTGCGGCATTTCTAAGCCATAAAAGGTACTGTTCCGGCCAAGGCTTATCCAAACCATATTCGTGGCGAATCTGCTTCACCATAGCCTTTGAGACGGTTGGATCCTGCTGCATTGCTGTCGTGAAGTCACCCGGTGCAAGCTGCAACACGGCGAACGAAATGAAGGATATACCCAATATGAGTGGAATCATGTGCAGTATACGTCGTATGACATATCTTGCCAACGTGATTATCTAGCCGATAACGCCAGAATAGGATTAACAGCCTCCACCTGAGGAGGAAAAAACCTGCTGCCAACCGGTGAGCATTTATGCTCAATCCAGTATTCAAATTCGCTGCGAAACGCCTTTATAGCGCCAACAATAGGCCAGCATGCCGCATCACCAAGCCCACAATAAGATCTGCCGTCCACCTGGCTTGCAATGCTCAGCAACAGCTCGATATCGCCCTGTTGACCGGCACCAGAAGCTATGCGGTCCATTACTTTAAACATCCAACGCGTGCCTTCCCTGCAGGGAGTGCACTTACCACATGACTCATGCATGTAAAACTCTGCCGTACGTTTCATTAACTGGACAATATCAGTTAAGTCGTTAAATACCATGAAACCGCCAGAACCTAAAAGAGTACCGTTGGCTCCACAACTTTCATAGTCCAGGTTGATCTTCTCGCAATCCTCAGCTGTCTTTATTTGAACGGAGGAGCCTCCTGGAATGACAGCCTTGAGCCGACCGTTGATTACGCCACCTGCCTGGTGAAGGAGCTCCATGAGAGGTGTGCCCATTTCCACCTCATAGTTGCCGGGCCGCGCGATGTGCCCACTAACCGACATAATCTTGGTGCCTTTACTTCGCTCGGTACCGTAGGACGCATACTTCTCGGCGGAATTTGCAAGTACCCAACGGGCGGCACAATAGGTTTCGACATTATTGATGAGCGTAGGTGCCTGCCACACGCCCGCTACAGTGGGCAGTGGTGCATGTGGGAATTTGAGCCGGGGATTTCCACGCTCACCCATAAGACTGGACATGAGCGCAGACTCTTCACCGCATTCATAACTACCGGCGCCCATATGAATATAAAGGTCAAAATCGTGCCCGGTACCTAGGATGTTCTTACCCAGGTACCCGCGCTGGTAGGCCTGGTCTATAGCTTTACGCACCTGCCACGCAGGTTCTGTATATTCTCCACGTATGTAGATATAACCAACCTTACTGTAGGTAGCAAGGCCCGCAATGATGATGCCTTCCACGATAGCGTGCGGCAGTTTGAGGAGCATCTCCCGGTCCTTAAACGTGCCAGGTTCGCCCTCATCAGCGTTACACAATACGTAGTGCGGCTGATCATAATTCTTGGGAAGGCCGTTCCATTTAATCCACGTGGGGAAGCCTGCACCGCCGCGACCACGTAGCCCTGAAGCCTTTACTTCATCCACAATCGCCTGGCGCTCCATGGCAGCGGCGCGTTTAAGACCTTCGTAACCGCCGTGAGCTTCCCACACATCGATATTGGTTATTCCCGGCACATCGCGGTGCTCTAAAAGCAGGTTAAGAATTGCCATAAGTTACGTGTCCTGGTTACTATATTAAGTCTTGTGCAGCGAAGCTGCCGCCACCGGAAGTGCTGGCACCCGGTGTTTGAATTTTGACGATCGAATCTGCGAGCAGTGCCGGAGTGAACTGCTGCGATTTGCGGAGTTCTTCAATCAGGCTTAGACAGTTTTCTGGCGTAACGCCCGTGAAATACTTGTCGCCAACCTGAATAACGGTAGCGCCACCACAATAGTTAAGGCATTCCGCTTCAGACAGCGTGAATTCGCCGTCTTCTGTGGTGCCGCCCATGGTTACGCCAAGTTCGTGCTCGTAGCGATGAACGATATCGTATGCGCCAAGAAGTGCGCAGGTAAGGCACGTACATACCTCAACATGATGCCGTCCCCTAGGTTTAAGGTTATACATTGTATAAAAGGATGCTACACCTTCCACCTCGGTGTACGATAAGCCGAGCCGGTCCGCAACTTCGCGTATTGCGCCTGGAGTGAGCGACCCTCCATACTCGCGCTGTGCAATCCAGAGAGCAGGTAGACACGCTGCCTTACGCTCAGGATAGTGAGTCACAATCTCCTCAAGTTCTGCAATGGCCGCATCCGAAAAACGGTCTGCCTGTTGCGGTTCCGCAATGGGCTTGGGTATAAAGGTGTCTGTCAATGCGTTGTAACTTGTACTGGTCATCGTTCCTACCGGTCTATTTCGCCAAGAATAATATCTATACTACCTATGATGGCAACAACGTCCGCAATTAGGCGTCCCTTACACATCAATGTGAGTGATTGCAGGTTCATAAAGCATGGCGGCCGCAGGTGAGCGCGCCATGGCCTGTTGGACCCATCGCTCACGACGTAGAAGCCAATTTCACCCTTTGGCGACTCCAGTGCCGTCCAGGTCTCCCCCACCGGCGGATGGAAGCCTTCTGTCCAGAGTTTAAAGTGATGAATGACGCCTTCCATGCTGTTGTCCAGCTCTTGCCGAGGTGGTGGAACTACCTTCCGGTCGCTGGAGTTGATTGGACCAGATGGCAATCGCATAAGACCCTGCTTAACGATTTCGCGGCTCTGATACATCTCAGCCATACGCACACGAAACCGGTCGTACACATCACTGAATTCTCCAGTTGGGACGTAAAAATCGTACTGCTCATACCCGCAATAGGGTGTCGCTTTGCGTACATCATAAGGAATGCCGGCCGCCCGCAGTGTAGCGCCGGTGATTCCAAGCGCCATGCATTCCTCTCCAGAGATGATACCTACACCCTGAGTGCGCTCCCTGAAAATAGGATTGGCATGCAGGAGGGCCTCCATCTCATCGAGTTTTGCAGGAAATTCATCGATAAACGTTGCAGCGCGGGAAACCCAACCATCTGGAGCATCGCCTCGAAGCCCACCAGGTACAATCCACGATGGCATCATGCGAACACCAGACATCATCTCAACCAAGTCAAGTATGTATTCACGCTGCTGAAGCGCATAGAAATACACCGTCATAGCACCAAGATCGAGAAGGTGCGTTCCTAGCCACACGAGGTGGCTGGCAATTCGCTGCAATTCCATAAGGATCACGCGAAGTACCTGACCACGGGGCGGAATCTCAATGTCTAATAACTTTTCAACCGAGAATGTAAACGCGGCGTTATTAATGAGTGCGGACACGTAATCCATGCGGTCGGTTAGCGGAACCGCCTTCATGTACGTGTTGTACTCCATTGTTTTTTCGATACCCGTGTGCACATATCCAACATGCGGCGTGGCAGAAATGATGGTTTCACCGTCGAGTTCAAGAACGACCCGCAGTACCCCGTGCGTACTTGGGTGTTGCGGGCCCATATTAACAACCATTGTAGTGTCATCAATGGCGTCGATTTGAACACCTGAGGCAGTGGTAATTGGTCTATCAATTACTGCATTAGGCTCGGTTTCGGATATGGTCATACTCATACAGTCCTTAGGAAATCTTCATCAGTGCCCGGAAGTAGTAGAAGGAATAATTTGAGGCCGCGGCGGAGCGTGTTGGTCGAACAGGTGCTGCTCCCCCTTCACGTCACCTGTCTTACCGTTGTATGATTCGCCTGGATGCTGAACCGGCACCTCGCTAACCGCTGGACCGAACTTACCATTAGGGAACTGCACACGTTCGCCACCAAGCGGATAGTCTTTACGCTGAGGGTGACCAATCCAGTCATCGGACATCAGGATGCGACGCAAATCGGGATGGCCGGCGAACTTAACGCCAAACATATCAAACACTTCCCGCTCAGGAAAAGATGCACCCGGATATACACTCGTGACTGTTGGCACCACTGCATCGTTCTCTGGAACGCGCACCTTTAAAAATAGCCGT
>JAJZFK010000290.1 GCA_021805405.1 bacterium | reverse complement strand
CGACCTGTTGTTAGGACGCTTGCAGCGCGACGGGTTCAACGTGGATACGCGAACGTCATGTACGCAAATATTCCAGGGTGTTGGTGCGATGTTGGACACCAGGATGCTCTACTCCAGCCTGGTGGATGCGGATTACCTGGATACCAGTGCACATTTTGACGGCGTTAGCGAAAGGGCAGTTCCAGCGCTCCAGGCGGACCGTGCACTGCAACTAGTGGCCGCTCGTGTAGAGGAGTTAAGTTGCGGTTCAAATGCGCGGCAGGCGCTAATCCATCTGCGGCGGCAAGTGTGGGAGTCGTGCCTGGATGGTGCCGTGCATTCGCCAGGCGTGTTCACATTATCCGCTCCTACAGGCTCGGGAAAGACGTTGGCGATGATGGGTTTTGCGTTGAAGCATGCAGCCCTTCACAACCTGAGGCGCGTGGTGATAGTGCTGCCTTACCTCAATATTATTGAGCAGACTGCCGAGCAGTACCGAACGCTCTTTGACCCTGAGTTTGGTGGCGCCTACCTTTTGGAACATCATAGCCTTACGCCATTTGAGACCGGTATAGCACGTGATCAGGACGATGCCGGCACCGGTGGCTTTGCCCGGTTTCAGGCGGAAAATTGGGATGCACCCATTGTAGTAACCACTACTGTTCAGCTCCTGGAGTCTCTGTTCTCCAACCGACCAGCTACCTGCCGCAAACTACACCGTCTGGCACAGAGTGTGATACTGTTCGATGAGGCACAGTCGCTACCTCAAAAGCTGCTGCTGCCCACGCTGGCTGCTCTTTGTCGCCTTGCAGGTGAAACTTACCATAGTTCTGTCGTGTTTGCAACCGCCACCCAGCCTGCTTTCGGTCATCTGCACACCACGCTGGTGGCAGCTAGCGAGACGGGTTTCAATGCACGTGAAATCATTCCCGCAAGGCTGCAAACTGCTCGCGCCCTGAAACGGACTGTGGTGAGCTGGCCCAATCCTGAAGAATCACTGGTAATTGACGAGTTGGCAATGCAAATTGCTGACTACCCGCAGGCACTTTGCATCGTCAATACGCGCGCTGCCGCACGGCAACTTGCCAAGATTTTGCGGTCCATCGTGCCTGACGCGCTGCCAGTTTACCACCTTTCTACGTCGATGTGCCCGCAGCATAGAAAGGATGTGCTTAACACTGTGCGTCGGTGTTTAAGTGAGAATGAAGATGTCCTCCTAGTTGCCACACAGTGTGTGGAAGCTGGTGTAGATATTGACTTTCCTGTAGTGTACCGAGCCTTTGCACCGCTAGAGGCTGTAATACAGGCAGCCGGCAGGTGCAACCGCAATGGGAATATGTCTCAGCCTGGTGTAGTAAATGTATTTCGCCTTAGCGATGAGCGGTTTCCCGATGCAACCTACAAACAGGCTGCAGATGTCACCCGCTCGCTGCTCGCACGGTATAACAACGTGATTGAGGACGTTAACGACCCCTCGCTCATTCACCAATATTATCGTGAATTGTATGATCTTAACCGGCCAGAAGAGAGGGCGCGTGCACTAAATGAGGCGATACAAACTGGTGACTTTGTATCGGTGGCGCGGGAGTACAGGGTAATCGAGCAGCAGACGGTGAATGTGTTGGTACCATACATGCCGCTGTCCGGCACCTTTCGGCGGCTGGTGGACTCTGCAAATGAGCGAGGAATCGACAGAAGGTGGCTGCGAGAAGTTTCACCACTTAGTGCGGGAATGTACCTGCCTTATGACAAGGATGATTCGGCACACCAGGCAGTAATGCAGCTGCGGTTTACCGATCGATACCGGGCTGGTGAACTGGCGCCCTATTGGTACGTAATGCTCGATTCTCGGCATTACAACGAGACGTTAGGCATTGATATTTCAAGCGAGCAGGGAACTTATGTTATATGATGCATAAGACTAACAAGAAGGGAGAAAGAAAGTGCCAACCAGGCATGTTTTAGAAGTGTGGGGCGATTACGCCTGCTTTACGCAGCCGGTGATGAAGGTCGAACGATTTAGTTACCCCATAATGACGCCCTCGGCTGCGCGCGGCATCTTGGAGGCTATATACTGGAAGCCAAAGTTTCACTGGCAAGTGCTGCAAATTGATGTGCTCACAGAACCGCGCTATGTCGCGCTAATGCGCAATGAGGTGAAGGAGAAGGCACCCTCGGCGGATACCATTTTGCGTTGGATGAATGGCCAGGAGGAAGTGTCACCCATCATGGCGGATGCCACCAAAGATGATTCTGGAAGTGATCAGAAGGGACGTACCCAAAGGCAGACCATGGCGTTGAAGGATGTACGGTACTGCATACATGCCGAGATTAGGCCGTTCCCTGCATACCGTCATGAATTAACTGCCCTAGACGCGCAATTCGCGCGGCGGGCGGCTCGCGGGCAGTGCATATACCAGCCTTGCCTGGGGTGCAGGGAATTTCCTGCGTTCTTCCGGCCAGCGGTAGAGGGTGCACAAAGCGCCGTGCCACTAAATATGCATATTGGCTGGATGCTCTATGAGGTCTTCGACCTTGGGCACATGCAGAACAGGACTGTAACAGGTTCTAGCAGGCCGGCACTGCCGGTTGACCGCGAGGAACGGCTGGCAGGTGTGGCGGGTGGCGTCTCTATTAGCCTGTTTAATGCGGAAGTAAAGGCTGGACAGATGGTAGTGCCCGAATATGACAGCCCAGCAGTGAAAAAGACTGGTGGAGGACTGGCAAATGCTTGAATACCTGCTTGAGTATGCAGACCATAAGGGCCTTGCACCAGAACCGGGATTCAAATCCAAGACTATCAAGTTTGCACTCGATTTTACCGCCGATGGTACATTCTTGGGGGTGCTAAGCCTGGGCGAGGATGGTAAAGGCCGAGTGTTGCGTTGCCCGGATTTGAGTCAGCCTGAGATGCTCGCACTGAAAGGAGGGTGCCATTTCCTAACCGAAGCGGCTATAAATGTTGCGCTTTTAATGAAGGATAACACGGCTGAAAAGGAATTTGCGAAAGCAAATGAAAAACATGCCTACTTTGTAGGATTATTAAACCAGGCGGCATCAGTAATTCCTTCACTTGCCGCAGTGGCACGCGCGCTGCAGAGCCAGGATGCATTAGCGGAAATACAGGAGCAGCTGCGCGAAAGCAAGGCGAAAGAGACCGATGCGGTGAGCCTGCGCGTGGAGGGCGAACTGGTGCTGGAGGACAGGCGTTGGTACCCTTGGTGGCGAGACTTTAGAGGCCGTCTCCCGCATAAAACGACGGGTAACGACATGGTCTGTTTTGCTACAGGTACGGTAAGTGTGCCTGCTGCAACGCACCCAAAAGTGAGCGCTAGCACCATTGGCGGTCAATCCTCTGGCTCAACGTTGGTGAGCTTTGACAAGGACTCGTTCGGTTCGTTTGGTTTGAAGCAGTCGGCTAACGCTGCAGTATGCGAAGCAGCATCTACGGCGTACCGTGACGCCATCAATCACCTTATCGCAAATTCGCCAACGGTGGCTGGCAGTAAACCGCTCTACTGGTACGACTGTGAGGTTGCTGACGACGAGGACGTGTTATCGTTTTTGCTCGAACCAGCCAGCCTCAAGGAGGCAACAGCGCTGCAGGCTGCCAGGGCGTTACTTACGGCCATCAGGTCCGGCGAAACGCCTAACAGTTCGCAGTTAGCAGCTAGTAAATACTACTGCTGCACAGTAACCGGTGCCGCGGGCCGGGTGATGGTGCGAGATTGGATGACCGGCCAGTTTGAACAGTTGGCCGTTGCGGTTGCCTCATGGTTTGAGGATCTAGCCATTGTGGGTAACGATGGCCGCAGTCTTGCCAGAGAGCCGGCGATTGGAAGAGTGGTTGAGAGCCTGCTTCCGGTGCGGCGAACTGCACAGAATTACGATGACTGGGTAAAGCCTGTAAAGAGCATGCTGCCGCAGGTGTGGCGTGCAGCACTCAACCCGCAGATGGGGATACCGTACCGTGCGATGGCCGCGGTTGTAACTCAGCACCGCGCATACGTGCAGACCCAAGGCAGTGCGCCATTCACACTTGAAAACCGAATGGCTGTGCTAAAGGCTTATCTGCTGCGAAGCAGCCGACTAAAAGGAGAAAAGATCATTATGACAGCGTTTTTAGAGCCTAATCATCCATCCGCTGCTTACCAGTGCGGGCGCTTATTGGCCGTTCTTGCCGCACTGCAGCAGCGCGCCCTGGGCACCCTGAATGCGGGCGTTATAGAGCGATATTACGGTAGCGCAAGTGCTACTCCGGCGCTCGTGCTAGGACGCCTTACGCGCACCAGCCAGTTTCACCTCAATAAACTGGATAGTGGCCTTGCACGCTGGTATGACGGACGCATCGCAGAGATTTGGGCGGCAATTCAGCACGATGTGCCGCGCACGCTGGGCATGGAAGAACAGAGCCTCTTTGCCCTGGGTTACTATCACCAGAAGGCGGCCGATGCAGCGGCCCTCACAGAAAAGCGAAATGCACCACAAACCGATGCTACAAGCGGCCAATAGTCTTTCACTCTGTTTGCTGAACTATAAAGGAGTTTATGAATGAGCACTACTATTGCTCCCATCCAGAATCGTTACGAGTTCCTGTTTCTGTTCGATTGTGAAAACGGCAACCCCAATGGCGATCCCGATGCCGCCAATGCACCTCGGGTAGATCCCGAGGACGGATTTGGGCTCGTCTCCGACGTCGCAATGAAACGTCGCATTCGCAACTACGTGCAGATCGCCCGTGGTAATCAGCCGCCAAACGCAATATGGGTAGAGCACGCTACCAACCTTAACCGCGCTATCATCACCGCCCATGAACAGACAGACGGCGGCTACAACGGTAAACCAAACAAGGACAAGGTTACTGCAGCACGCGACTGGATGTGTCGCACGTTTTATGATGTTCGCACATTTGGTGCCGTAATGTCTACCGGTGCCAATGCAGGGCAGCTACGCGGTCCCGTGCAAATCGCATTTGCCCGTTCGCTCGATCCTGTCTTGAGCATGGATGTGTCGATCACCAGAATGGCGGTGGCAGAGGAGGTTAAAGGTGGTACATCAAAGGCCTACGTAGAATGGGAGGCTGCGCAACCAGAGGACACTATTCGTACAATGGGGCGCAAAACGCTTATCCCTTATGGGCTTTACGCTGCCAAGGGCTTCGTCAGCGCTCACCTCGCCGAACATACTGGCTTTAGCGATGCAGATCTAGCGTTGCTTTGGGAGGCACTGGTCAACATGTACGACCACGACAGATCATCGAGCAAAGGTATGATGTCGGCGCGCAAGCTCATCGTGTTCAAGCACATAGGTACCGATGGAGATGCCGCGCAAAGGGCGCAACAGGCGAAACTGGGGTGCGCACCTGCGCACCGTTTGCTAGATATCAACGCAGATGACGCAGTTGTGCATATTACCCGCAACTGCGACCTTCCTCGCAGGTTTAGCGACTATACCGTGCAGGTGGGTGAGGCACCACAGGGCGTAGAGGTTATAGTTCGGTAATAGCCATTACTGGAGGCACCGCCGTGGACATTGAGAATGATGACTACCTGCCGTTATCGGCATTGGTTCAGTTTGGATACTGTGCACGGCGGTGCGGGCTCATGCACCTTGAAGCGGCGTTTGAGGACAACGTCTTTACGTTGCAGGGTACGCAGGGCCATGAACGGGCGGATACTTCCACCTGGGAGATGACCGCCGCGGGAAGATGCGAACGGGGAATGGCAGTTTGGAGTGACAGCTTGCAGATACGCGGCAGAGCCGATGTTGTAGAGTTTCGACATGATGGCGATGTGTACCCTATAGAGTATAAGCGAGGCGCACACCGGGTGGAGTATCCCGACGACCTTCAGTTATGCGGCCAGGCACTCTGCTTGGAGGAGATGCTAGGTGTAACTGTAGACCGCGGTG
>JAJZFK010000041.1 GCA_021805405.1 bacterium | reverse complement strand
CCGTCGTTGCTGCGCGAGCGTGGGTACCATATCCTTATGTGGCGGGTTCGCGGTAAACACCTCGCGAACCGCATCTAGGTAACCAAAGCCATGTAGATTACTTGGCATAAGGAAGTGACCCTCACCAAATTCGCACCAGTTATCGAGCATAAGAAGTGTTCTACCAAGCGATCCATCAGAAGTACCAGGCATGTACTCATCGCGCGCCCACGCGGCAAGTTGACGGAATTGTTCTGGAGAACACCAACCTCCGCCTGGATGTCCATTTCCTGCGCTCCAACCTGAATTATCCCACCCTGGCCCGATGTTGCCCACCATGTCTAGGCCGACGGCTTCTGCATCTTTGCGATGAGTGACGTTCTGCTGCTGTTGCGCGTGGATGTCTGGCGTGAACCATGTGTAGCTATATAATGCATCGAACCCCGCGGCCTTACGCAATTTCATAATGTCGCGGGTGGGGCTCGGGGAGGTCTGGGTGGTAAGGATGATCAAATCCGGGAAACCGGCATTTTTCGCCTCTTGTCGAAGGAAATCGGTGGCGCTTCGCACACGAGCGAGGCCGCCAAGGTCGCGAGCAAGTGCGTCATAGTAATACAGACAGATAACAGGTTTACCTTCAATTTGCATGTACCGCGGATCTTTAAAAAAATACTCAATCCAGTACGGAACGAGGTTCTCGCGGAAGTCCGTAGGATTAGTGAACCCGCCATTGTCATCGGTATACATAATAGCGAACTTCTTGTAGTGACTCCAGCGGGCATTAAACAGGCCTTTAAGAATTGAACCCGTCATATCCGGCGTCTTAACAGGTTGGTTTACGGCATAACTGCTAGGTCGATACCAGCAGATCATTTCGAAACTGATGCCATGCTCTACCTGCCACTTTATCTGCCAATCAACGGCCTCGGCACTGTTATCATCGTACCAGCCAAGGTACGGCTTGCGCCATTGGCGTGAAGGATAGATATAGTCCCAGCCACAATAGCTATTTCCCTCGGAACTCAGCGGACAGCTCTGAAGGCCAACCAAATAGGGAGACGTACTAGCACACGGTTCTGGTTGTGGCACGTAATTGGCGGGAAAATCCTCCCATGGGTAAACCTGAATGTCATCAACCCAGGCCACCTCAGGAGACACCACCCGCATCGTCGACAGGGCGTGAACTTCATGAGTAACGGTGAGCGACGCCGCAACAGCTTTGCCGTTTACAAATGCATCTGCAGTTCCAGCGCCGGTATCTACGATTAGTTTCACCATGTGCCAAAGGTTACCACGATAATTGTGCACAACGGGAATCGGCATACCGTATGCAGGGCGAAGACATATATCACCGCCGGTGGTAGTTAATTCCAGGGTCGTGGAGTGGTCATCCCCTAAAGAGATAACCAAACCATCAGACTTTTGAGGCAAAATAAAGCTAAACTCAACAACCACCTTACCCGCAATGGCGGTAAAGGTCCGAACTGCCGCTGCCGGTTGCCTTGCATTTCCAGCGAGTTTGAGACTGAAGACGTCGGGCTTAGCCTGACAGAGAAACTCTTCTACACTTACTGTTCCCAGCTCCACTTGCCATTCATCCGGAAGGGAGCCAGCGATATCCGTGACAAATGTGTCATTTACGACATATCCCTTGTGAATATTCACGGGGCTCAAATAGAGCCCTTGCGAGCCTAGGTGTGGGGCCACAATCTGTACATAATCGACAGTTTCAATTCGTTGGCAAAAGGGTTCCCTGTGAGCCATAAGACGTCCATTAATGTAGACGTCGGCCGACTTTCTCCCGATGTCCACAACGACTTTCACACCATATTCCTGCTTTGCATGGTAGCTCTGCAACTTTATGAATTCTCCACGTGGTTTCTGCCAGCAGAGACTCTCTCCGTCGGTGAAGATGCTTATACCTGTGTTTTCCAAATCTGCTAACTGCCACCGCACACCCGCAGTTCGGGATGCCAACGTAAAGCGAAACTCCAGGGTTATCACCCCGTCTTTCTGTCGAGCAATCTGATGACTCATTATCAGGCCACCACCTGGTCGCGTTTCGGTTAGTTTGAACCAGTCAAGGTCAAATCCATTTCCACCCGTTGGGCTAAATTGCCAGGTTCCGCTCGACTTATCGGGGTTCCAACCAGAAAGCAATGCATCCGCGCTTGATGGCCAGCAATACGGCTGAATCTGACAAAAGTTCTCGTGAATCAGGTATCCGATGCTGCGATCGCGAACAAATGGCTTAGCGCGCACGACTTGCGGCTTTAGCAACCGTGAGGGTATGCGTGCGGCATCAACGAAAAACGTTGGCAACCCGTATGCCTTATTCTCAAAACCATACGTAAATGCCGCAAACCCGCCTGATGGTGAAAAGGCACCACTAACTATGTGAGCAACTGCTAAATGGTTATCGACGGCCGCAATATCCAGCACAGGATCACTGTTAGACTGCTCACTGGATGTGATGCGATAGACATGGCCTTTCTTAAGAATGACTGCCCTCTGAAGCTCCTGGAAGGCGTAGCCGGCTTCATCGCGGGGTGATTGTGGTGTCACTGTCGTCGCCACAACTGGACCCCATACTACAACATCCCAGATTGTCACTTCGTGCGCAGCCTTCAATCCGCTGCCGGCCGCTCGCCCTAGCGCCCAAACGTGAAGGTCCGACTGCGGGATAAATTCAAAGCCGTAGCTTCCCGATAAATCGGTTCGGGCTCCATCATAAGCCACATTAAAAAAGTTGTGCAGGTGTCCATGAGCATCAGGTTTACGGCTAGTGGCTGCACTCTCGGTCGCGAGTGTTACCCCGGCGGTTAAAGAGCTAACCAGGAACTTTCGCCGCGTCAGCATGTTAATTTCATCCGCGTTGCGCATGATTCCCTCCAACAGTTATTTTAAATGGCAACCAGTACTTTTACTCACCATGGCCAATTTCAACGGTGTGCCAACTTCGTTAAAGTGTACCCTCATACGATCTGCCTGCAGAATATGACGATTCGTCACGGTTTCAATCCGCGGAGCGTATCCTGCCAAGCAATATGGTGGCTTTAATTCCGGTCCACGTACCTTTCACGAACAGCGCGGCTCAACAGAAACGGCATAATCGCCCGCTCAACGATTGGTCTCCACACCCCTAAAAGATTGTGGTTAATCTCTGGTTTCACATCGTGAAGGGCAATTCACTGTTTTGGTGTTAACTTTGCGCGGCTTTTACATGCACATCAGTACACCTTGACCAGAGGCCTGTTTGCGGCGTAATATACTCTACTGTCATGGAGAGATGTCCGAGTGGTCGATGGTGCGGTTCTCGAAAAGCCGTGGGTGTAATAGCCCCGTGGGTTCGAATCCCACTCTCTCCGTTTTGCGTGAAAATATGGATGATACAGTATTTGAAGAAGACGATGAAGCGCCTGATTCCCAGGGTAAGACGCTCATAGTGCCGGATATCCACTCGGGTGAGCGGTTAGATCAGTTTATCGTTAGTATGATCCCCAGTACGTCCCGGTCGGAGGTTCAACGCTGGCTGGATGCGGATGGAGTTAACGGCGGCAGTATTCTTGTTAATGGCACCGTGTACAAAGCAAGCTACCGCGTAAGATCTGGCGACATCGTTACCGTGGTGCCATCGCCTCGCCCGCCCATGCACGCTCAGCCCGAAGACCTCCCGCTAAACATTGTCTACGAGGATGAGCACCTGCTGGTTATAGACAAGGCGCGAGGTATGGTGGTGCATCCTGCTCCCGGTTCCCCATCCGGCACGCTCGTAAATGCGCTGCTTGGTTACACGTCCAGGCTATCTGGCACGGGCGAGGGTTTTCGCCCAGGTATTGTACATCGCCTGGACCGCGACACCGGAGGATTGATGGTGGTTGCCCGGACAGATAGCGCACATGCCCACCTTCAGGCACAAATCCAGTCGCGAAACGCCAAGCGCGAGTACCAGGCGCTCGTTTGGGGACACCCGCAGTTTAAGACCGCCGACGTAAATGTGCCAATTGGCCGCCATCCCACCGACAGGAAGAAGATGGCGGTTATCACTACCGGCGAGCACGCTGCAAGGCATGCGGTAACGCACCTGGAAGTTCTCGAGAGTTTACAAAGCTTTAGTTTGCTGCACGCGCGTCTCGATACCGGGCGCACCCACCAAATTCGCGTACACTGTTCGTTTGCTGGCTTTAGCATAGTGGGCGACCAGTTATACGGGGGTATGCGACAGCTGCCTGCCTTAAGAAATGCGCTGCTAGCCCAACGCATTTCGGCGGCGATTGGGAATTTACACGGTCAGGCGCTACATGCCGTAAAACTTAGCTTCAACCATCCTGGTAACGGAGAGAGGCTGGAGTTTCATTCACTCTTGCCGCCACCAATGCAACAGCTTATCGACATCCTGCGGGAAGGCTAACCCGTCATCACATGGCACGGGCAATCTGGCTGGAACAGTATTCCGTACCAAGTTGCTCGATTTTTTCAAGCAAACGACCAATAACGAAGGGTTTGCTTATTGCATCGGCGTTAGAGTTACGAAGCCAGCGCTTTAAATCCGCAGAAAACATATCGCCGGAGAGCAGAACAACAGGTAGAGTGATCCTGCGTTCTCGCAATGCCTGCAGAAGTTCGATGCCGCTGCCGTCGGGCAGATGCTGGTCAAAGAGTGCGGCACTGAAGGATGCACCCTCAAATGCCGACGCGGCCTCCCTTACAGTTCCACATAGCGTAACGGCGTACCCCGCGTCGGTTAATTGCTCCACAAGCATTGGCCCAACAAAGCTGTCATCTTCAAGAAGTAGAATGCGTTGCGCAGGCTGAATACCCAGCCTGATGGGTGGTAATACGGTATGCCGCACACTACGATGAAAAGCGATCATGCAAATAGTGTGATGGGCATCACGATGCAGGATAACAGGCACTGCCGAACACCGCCTCAACAGCCTGGCTGCCAGCTTCCATTCGCTCTTATGGGTAAACCGTGCATGATTATCGTTTAACATAAGGTCTGCAAAGCGGGAGCCAACACTACTTCTATGGTGAGTGTCCAGCGCAAATACTATCACAGGAAGATTGTTGTTGCCAGGCTGAAAAGATACTTTCAGGCTGCTTACCGCAGAGTGATGTTCATTGCAGGAGATGAGATATGCGGCAGTAAGGTACAAGCCCCGCAACAGCGTATTGCAATCCGCGTCGGTGTCACAGTCCAACTCGGTTGGTAAGGGCTGGCACTCGATGGTTGTGTAGCTCGAGTGATCTTTGATCATCTCCAGGCACTCTGATACGACGCACATAAAGGTTGCTGCCGACGAGCATTTCACGCTTCGTAAAGATCTGCCTAGTTTGTGGGTAGTTACAAACAGGTGCTCACTTTTTACTTCCGCCGCATTTGGGGCGACTGACGCTTGGCTATTATACATAACCCTATTATCGGCCGGGCTGCTGCAACATTGTATACAGCAGCCCGGAAAATAACGTACCACTACTAGCCCAATTGGGTCCTAGATGTTCAAAGTTGGTGCCTGCACGGGAAGCGAGTTACTGCCTAGGGTCACAGTAACCGTTTTACCTGTGCCTAGTTCCGTCACAGTATAGGTACCAGCAGGCACCCAGAAGAAATACTCACCAGTTGTTGGGTTTGTGTGTGCAATGAGCGGACCAACGGTTGGCGAAAGCGATACAGTTGTACTCGCCGCTGCGCCTGCGGATTTTACAAACCCATAGATGTTGTAGGGCTGGGAAGGCGTACTGCTGCTAATGGGTGCCCCCAAAGGTATATCGCCTAACGGGTTAGCTCCAGCCACAAGTGGGAACTGGCTAAGTATTGGCTTGTTTACATATCCCGTAGCCTGAATGTTACCGATAGGCACAGTGGGGTCGCTGCCAAGGCCAACAGGAAGGTTAGCAATAGTAAAGGTCCCGTCT
>JAJZFK010000044.1 GCA_021805405.1 bacterium | reverse complement strand
TGTTCCGGATTTAGGAACCGCTGTATTGTGCGCCTTGCACCCTCGTATCCGTTGGTTGCAAGCTCACCCAACAAGTGACTAGCTCGGTGAATGTTTGAGTTGGTTGTCTCATAGAACCCGGATATCGCCCTAATAACCGATGCTGGTTTCTGTGTTGTATTAGCGTTATCCAGGTAATTAAGAGGTTTATTGTGCACCCTAACTTGCAGGATAGGAAATTGGGCCCTTACGGCTTCTATATCATAGGGAGTGCCATTAACCTTTGTCATGCTAACAACTTTCCATCCTTTGGGGAATGGGGGAGCATCTCGGGCAACAGTTCCTCAAGATACTGCTTCACGGACTCTACGGGTATGCGGGCGAGCACGTCACCTGCGAACGCCTGGACCAACATAGCACGTGCTTCCTTCATTCCAATGCCGCGTGATCGAAGGTAGAAAAGGGCTTCACTGCTCAACTGTCCAACTGTTGCCCCGTGTGTGCACTTTACGTCATCAGCGAGGATTTCCAGCTGTGGTTTCGTGTTGATACGAGCGTCGTTTGAGAGCAGTAAAACCTTATTTGTCTGTTTTGCATCAGTTTTTTGTGCATCAGCCGCACAAAAATCTTGCCGTTGAAAACTCCCCGCGCTTTATCGCCCAGAATGCCTTTGTACAACTCGTGGCTTTCGCAATGTGGAGCTGCGTGGTCTATCGTCGTGTGATTATCCATAAGCTGCTCCCCGTGGCCAAGATAGATTCCGTTCACCGTACAGCTTACGCCAGTCCCTAAGAGGCGGCAGACTATGTCATGCCTTGAGAGCAGACCGCCAAAGGTAATGTTGTGCGAACTCAATACTGAATCCCGTTGAAGTGAAACCGTTGTATTACCGATATGAGCGGACGAATCGCCCTCCAGGTTCAGCCGGATATGTGTGAACTGCCCGCCTTCGTCTACGTATACTTCCGTCACCACATTCGCAAAATACTTTTCGTTTGCCGAGCCTGTAAATATCTCGATAACTGTTGCGCTACTGTTGCGCCCCACGGAAATGAGAGACCGCAGATTAGCGTAAGCTGCATTGCTACCACCATTAGCATAGAGCACCACGATAGGATCGCTAGTTGTGACCCCATCTGGTATAACAATCGCGGCCCCATCCTCTAAAAAGGCATTATTAAGGGCAGCGAAACTACCAGTCGAGTGATTTACCAGCCCTCCAGGTCGAACCGGGTTTGACGCGTCATTGTTGTAGCTCTTAAGCGAATGCACGAACTGCATCGTGTTACCAGCGTCTGGAACAAGGTCGCCATTGACGAAGCTAATCGCCGGTAGGAGTGCATCAGGCAACTCTAACCGAGCCAGGGATTCCTCGTAAACTTTCGTATTGAATGATGTGGGCCGGCAGTAGTTACCCTCAGTAATTACTGATATTGGCGTGAAGCGCCACTCTTCATCGTTTCTCGCGGGATAACCTTCTAATTGCCACGTTGCCCAGCCACCCGCCCTTAGTGCTGCAAGCCATGCAGGCTCCCCAAGCTGATCCGGCAAAAAGGCCTGAAAGTCGGTCTCAAATGGTACGGTACTTGTATCTAGTTCCTTGGTCATGTTGTTTACGTTTGCTTCCCTCAAACTGCAGCCACAGTTTTAACGTGGTCCTCAAGCCAGGCATATCCTTCCGCTTCCAGCTTGAGCGCAAGTTCTCGAGTACCAGATAATACTATGCGTCCGTCCATTAGCACGTGTACAAAATCTGGCTCAATATAGTTCAAGAGCCGTTGGTAGTGAGTTATTACAACAATGCCGCGTTTGCCATCTCGCAGCTTGGTTACGCCGCTGCCAACTGCTCGAAGTGCGTCGATATCCAGTCCTGAATCTGTCTCATCAAGTATAGCCAGCCGCGGATCAAGAACGGCCATTTGGAATATCTCGTTTCGCTTCTTTTCACCGCCAGAAAAGCCTACGTTAACTTCGCGCTTAAGCAAATCTTCGCCAATTTCGAGGACCTTGAGTTTCTCGCGCACCAGTTTCATAAAGTCCATGGCATCTAGTGCGTCTAGCCCGTTTTCCTTACGAACCGCATTTAACGCTGCTTTCAGAAAATAGGTATTGTTGACTCCAGGAAGCTCAACAGGATACTGAAATGCCATAAAGAGGCCCGCCCGCGAACGCTCTTCAGGCGACATCTCCAGTAGGTCCTTACCTTCAAACATAATTTCACCGCCCGTTACTTCATAATCATCTTTGCCAGAGAGGACATTAGCGAGCGTAGATTTACCGGAGCCGTTAAGGCCCATGACTGCATGAACCTCCCCCGCGTTAATTTTTAAATCGACACCCTTCAGAATTTCCTTTGATCCGGCGCGCGCCGTTAAACCACGAATTTCAAGCAAGCTCATAAGTTTAAAACTCTCCCCATTCCAACACGCCTTTAAAAGCCTACCGGCTTTCCATTGGCGACCGTTTTAATCTCCGACAAATTCAGTCGGATATACGAACTAATTGTACCACAAGTTTCTTATGACAACTACGGGTATTCGTGACGGCAACAGGTTGCGGCATTTATCTCCTAGCTAAATTGAGCAGCAAATTTGGCACGTAAAAATGACTGTTTAGTGGCCAATAATGTCAAATCACCGTAATTGTGCGATTGTTAGCAATCAAGGTCATTCTATATACTGCAAATGTAATTTGTTAGCAGCTGGTGCAAATCAAACAGGCATCGGTATATAAATCTCAATCAGTAGTTAAGTCATCTATCCGAATACAGAAGGAAAACAAACCAGATGCGTAATTTTCGCAATATGATCGTGATGTCCGCAGTTGCGTTAGGTAGCACGTTAGCGATGGGTGCTCAAGCTAAATCGTTTAGCTGGGTATTCGCAACCTCCACAAACAATGGCAATGTGGGGAGCGCGTCCCACACATATTTTGACACGACTAATACCTTGCCTCTTTCTGCGCACGGTTATACGGCTCACAATTCCGATACGGGCAATAACGTAGTGAGCGGAGTGTGGAATACAGGCTCAGTTACAGATAGTAATCTTTACGATAAGTACTCAGGCGGAAATCCCGGTGAAACAGGGTTAGGGATCAACGGGACTTTGCAGAACGAGATTGGTGTTACGAATTTTATCCAGTTCGATGTCGCTAATCTTATTTCCGGAAAATATACGAACCTCACATTCAACATCAGTAGTATTCAACAGGGCGAAGGCTACAATGTTTGGGGTAGCAACACCGCCGGGACACCTGGATCTCTTCTCAAGACGTTTACTGACTCCACTGGCGCGAACGTAACGGATAGCTTTCTGGCACCGCTTTACGGTAATTACAACTACTACTCAATTGGCGCGACGTCCGGCAACGTACTCGTTCAGAACGGCGTCTCGGTGGATGCTCCGGCAGTGCCTGAGGCTTCAACAAGTGCAGGTTTCAGTGGACTTCTCGTAATCGGTGGTCTGTCGATGGTGCGCCGACGTCGAGTCGCCGCGAAGAAGCTTGCATAGGTTCAATAACGGTTCACTTAATCTCCCACCTGGCCCTGGTACCAAATCAGCCTGCGACGGCTGCCGTGGAACCGGGGCCATTTGCAACGGCTACCGGAGTTACACAGTGTGTTCGTTTTTTACGGATCGCTCCTCCATTAAATTTCACGCGCATCGAATAGGTAGATCTGTCAGATCTGGCCAACCAATATTCGGTAGGGCTGTAGACCACCACCGCTGCATTAATTAAATGTTTGAAGCGTTTCGTTCCGGCGGAAGTTCCTGTGCGTGCTAAGAGGTTACCGAGCATGCGCTTGTTCTGTGGTCTGGTAGCCGTGGAAAGCAGACAAGCTAGCCTGCTAACTCTGTTTGATACTTGATCATACCTGGTTTGCGGTTTAGCAAATGAAGCTATTGACAGAACCCTACGCGTAGCATTACCGGAAAAGTTGATCGTGAAGCAAAAGCACCGTATAAGTGCGATTGGGCTATTTAATTACCTAGCTTCATAATAATCGTGCGAATACAACCTAGCTGATGCAGATTAGTTGCAGAGGCAAATTTGATCTCCATACAGTTCCTATATTCCTGTTCGAACACAGAAGGAAAACAGCACGCATGCGTAATTTTCGAAATTTGATCATGGTGTCCGCAATTTCGTTGGGTAGTTCGTTTGGGACGGTGGCGCAGGCAACCACTTACACGTGGGACTTTGCATCGAAATTGAACGCTTGCCCCGTAGGCATCTCTTCAAATAGCTACCGTACTACGGGCGGACCAAACGCCCCAACCGCGTTAGCGCACGGTTATTTTGCACCGAATACAGATACGGGCAACCATATTGTAAATGGCGTTTGGAAGGATGGGATCGTTTCTAATGCCCAGGTGTTCAACGAGTACACGTCTGGCGACCCAATCGAGATCGGCGTGGGATTGAACAACACCAGCCAGAACGAGATTTCAACCCAAGTACTTTCATACAGTTCAACGTGTCCAACCTCATAAATGTTAAATACACGAACCTGACCGCTAAAATTAGCAACATTCAACAAGATGAGGGTTTCAATGTTTGGGGTAGCAATAAGGCTGGTGCGCTGGTACAGTTTCTTCAACCCTTTCGGATGAATCTGAAAGCAACTTGACCGGCTCGTCTCAGGGACATTAGGAGGGCACTATTAAATTAACTCACCACGTTCGAGATATGGTGACGTGTTCGTTTTAAACCGGGTCTAGGTATAGGCTCTCGTGGTGCCCGAGGCTTCGACAACCTTAGGCCCAAGTGGTCTGCTTTTAAGGGTTGGTCCTTCGGTAGTGCGCCGCCGTCGCGTTGGCGCGAAGCAGCCAGTATCGGTTCGTTGTAGGTTAACTAAATCTCCCACTCGCCCTGGTTACGTTACACCATGTGACGGCTGCCGTGGAACCAGGCCTATTAGAATTTGTATTCGGCGTTAAATGATATGTCCCAGGCTCAGTAGAGGTCTCGCAGCAATCGACCGTACTCCGCTAAATTGCGGGTAATCTGCTCGGCTGTCCTCAATACCGTATAATTCGGGTTGCGCGTAAATTTGTGTTGCCGTAAGATACCGGGAAGCGGGGCGAAGGCATGGTTATTTGCAATGGTTAGTACAGAACGCGGGGTAATAAGCAATGGTGAAAATTCGGAATGGTGTTGTGATAATAGGTTTACTTGCCGTCTCGTCATTACCGGCACAAGCTATGCTAGGTTTACCGCCCGCGCGCTCAAACATTGCGTTAGTGGAGGAAACTCGTGCACCTAGCATAAACTATGCGCACAGTGCCAGTGGGCCATTATCTGTTCAGCTCTGCGGGTACTTTACAGCGCATACAGACGAAATTGGCAACATTGTTCAGGGCACCTGGCAAACTGGAGCCATAACGAGCGAAGTGAACATAACAGCGGGGTACACCAAACTGCGAAATCCGAAGCTCATATCGGGTCGTGTCAGGTCTAAAGGATATGTGGTGGGCACCCGTTCGTTTCTGCAATTAGATACCGCTCAGCTTGAACTGCATCGGCCAAATTCGGTTAGGATGCTGTTAAGTAGTAATAAACTATTTGGTGGCTACGACGTGTGGGCCAGTAATCGTTTAGGAGTACCTGGTTCGCTCATAATGAGTGGCCAGGTTAGTGCGAAAACAGCCAAGGATGGCGTGCTGATCCCGGATTGTGGACAGTTCAGGTACTACTCGATAAGTGGATGCAACGGAAATATACGGCTTGTTGGGTTGACTGCCTCTAGCGGGCAGACCGCAACGGCGAACGTCCTTCACCCAATGTCTGCGGTGGCTTTTGGCGCAGTCATGGCGCTTTCTTCACTTACCCTCCTTCGGCGGCGTTCATCATTGCGAGGAGGTTTGTAGATCATCAGGTCAATCGCGTCGCTCAAAACAAACAGAGGCAGTAAGGAAGTG
>JAJZFK010000440.1 GCA_021805405.1 bacterium | reverse complement strand
CTGCACGAACGCGCTCAAGCTCGATACCAAGGTGTTTGATGTAATCCCTCCCAGCCCAAACCTGTTCCTGATGATTCACCTGGACGGTATGAAGCAGACGCATGATTTCGTGTGTAACCGTGAGGGCGTTTTTGACCACGCTATCAAGATGATTGAGCAGGGCGTTAAGCTGGGCTATACCATCTACATCAATACCACCGTCTTTAAGGAGACTTCCGTTGAAGAGGTGGAAGAGCTTTGCCGCCTGGTGGATAAGATGAAGGCAAAGGGCATTCTCATCTCGCCAGGTTATGAATATGAGAGCGTTGAGCGCAACATGTTCCTCACCCAGGACCAGATTCACGAGAAGTTCGCAAAGATTCGCGATTTCTCTACCAAGTATAAGGTAAGCGCGACCCCTGCATTCCTGGAATTCGCCGCTGGTTTGCGTGAACTGCCCTGTGCACCATGGTCCACGGTGAACTATACGCCCATGGGCTGGAAGGCTCCTTGCTACCTCATTGGCGAGAAGTTCATACCAGACTGGGAGACCTTCTGGAACAAAACCAATTGGGAATATTGGGAGTCGCGGCAGGACGCAAAGTGCAAAAACTGCAAAATGCACAGCGGCTTTGAGCACAGTGCGGTAGAGGAAGCGATGAAAACATCGAAGGGCATGCTGCAGTTGGCGGCATGGTCGTTAACGGGCTAGGTTAACCGTTAATGACCTCGCTGGTTACCGGTGCAACGGGCTTTGTGGGATACCACACAGCCGCCTTACTCGTTGAACGTGGTGAGAAAGTCCGGCTGTTGGTGCGCTCATCTAGTCGACGCAGTAACGTGAACGAACTGGATCCTGCGCTTGTAGAGATTGTTGTTGGCGATCTGGCTGACGTCGAAACTTTGACGCGAGCCGCCGCGGGCTGTGAAATGGTTTACCACGTGGCAGCAGATTACCGGCTATGGGCGGCAAATCCGCAGGAACTTTACCAGTCCAACGTTGTGGGTTCGCTGAACGTTCTGGACGCCGCGCGGTTGGCCGGGGCGAGGCGTGTAGTGTACACCAGCACGGTGGGAGCGTTGGGGCACCTTGCAGAGGGTGGTGCCGCCAATGAAGACACTCCTGTAAGCGATACAGACATGGTTGGCCATTACAAGCATTCCAAGTTTCGCGCAGAGCAGGAGGTTTTAAAGCGGGCTGCCGATGGGCAGGATGTTGTGATTGTGAACCCGAGCACACCTGTTGGGGATCACGACATTAAGCCTACACCTACAGGGCAGATTATTGTCGATTTCCTGAACGGAAAAATGCCTGCCTACATGGACACCGGCCTCAACCTGGTGGATGTGCGTGACGTTGCTGCAGGTATTGTTTTAGCAGGTGAAAAGGGTGTGTGCGGGCGCAAGTATATCCTGGGCTGCGAGAATCTAACACTGAAGCAGATCCTGGATACACTGGCGAATATTTCTGGTAGCCCTGCGCCTAGAGTGCGTATACCTTACGCAGTTGCCTTCGCGGCAGTTGGACTGGAGAACGTGGCTGCCCGGGTTTCTGGCCGCGCACCTGCGCATCCGCTGGACGGCGTAAGGATGGCCCGGCATCCTATGTTCTTTGATGCTTCACGCGCTGTGCAGGAGCTTGGAATGCCGCAGACGCCCGTTGTCTGCGCGCTTGAACGTGCGGTTAACTGGTTTTGTTCTAACGGCTATATACGTAACAGATGACTTTCTTAGCTGGTTAGCGGTGATAACTTTAGGAGGTTTGTATGAGTGAACGTTCTCGTCGTACCGTAATTATGGCTCGCGAGGTAGGTTTCTGCTTTGGAGTGAAGCGAGCGATTAACCTAACGCGTCAGGCACTTGCCGAGCGAAATGACGTCTTCATTTTGGGCGACCTCGTGCATAACAAGCGCGTAACGGACGAACTGGAAGACAAGGGCCTCCGCAAGATTGACGATTACGAAAACGAGAAAAGCGGCACCATGATTATTCGTGCTCATGGTCTCCCCAAAGTTCGAATTCAACAGGCAAAAAACCGCGGTGTCGACGTCGTCGATGCCACCTGTCCCATTGTTTTGCGAGCGCAGGAAGCTGCACAGATGCTGGAGCGCGATGGATACCAGGTGGTTATAATTGGCGATAGTAACCACGCCGAGATAAAGGGCATCCTGGGTGCGTTGGAGAATCCCGCCCTGGTTATCGACAGCATTGAGGAGCTTCACGAGGCGAAGAAGAGCTACAAGCTGCTTCGTAAAGTTGGAGTCATCTTTCAAACAACGCACGCGCTGGAGCTGTGTAACAGCATCGTAAACGAGATGCTCATGATGTGCAAAGAGATACGGATTATCAATACGATTTGCAGGCCCGTACAAAACAGGCAGGACGATGCGCTGGAGTTGGCCAGTAAAGTAGATCTCATGATTGTAGTGGGCTCACGCACCAGTGCTAATACCGTAGAATTAGCAGCCCTGTGTCGCTACCACAATCCCAACACTATTCAGGTCCAGAACGCAGATGAACTAGCGCTCTCTCACCTGGAGGGCTTCAAGGTTATAGGTATCGCATCCGGTCTCTCGACGCCAGAAGATCTGGTGGAGGCAGTGCGCTTAAAGGTTGTTACCGCTGAACTTGAACCCGTCGCAGCGTCCTGAGAGCCATTCACGGCCCAGTATAAACCTGGCGGAGCTGTGCGTGGCCTTCGCCCTTCCGCAGGAGCGCGCAGGGTTTAGCATGCCGAAGGGGGTTGCATCGCCGCACGTTCTGATAACGGGCGCCGGTGAAAAGGCGGCCTACGGCGGCATCAGCGCGCTACTTTTAAGAGGTGACGTAAAACAGCTAATTATATGTGGTTATTGCGGTGCAATTTCCAATGTACCTGTGGGCACGGTCGTGCTGCCTCGCAGAGTGGTGAATGGCTACGCGAACAATGATGCCCAGGATTTGACCCCCGACGGCGCGCTGCTAGCCTCCATAGATAGCAGTCTCCACCCGGGGGTGCTTCGAGATGTCACTCTGCTGTCGTGCAGCAGGGTACTGCTAAACCGGGATGAAAAACTGGAAGCCGCCTCCCAGCATAATCTGCAGCATCCCGCAGTGGTTGACATGGAAACAGTGGCGTGTGCACGTGCCGCTGCAGAGGTTAACGTACCTTGGGCCGTTATCCGGGTAGTTACTGATAGCCTGGATGATACAATGCCACTGGATTTCAACCAGTTGAATGACCGTAATGGTCAGACAAGCCTCCTTCGGATCGTTCTTGCCGCGATGGCTAAGCCATCCTCGTTTGGTGGCTTGATTCAACTTGGCGGTCGTGCTAAAGCAGGAACGCGTCTTCTTCATGATGCACTCCATCAGCTTGGAAATACTTACGGTGCACCGGTATGAAAAGACTAATCGCCCTCTATATCCTCACTGCGGCATCTACAGCCGTTGCACAGGGATCTGGCAACGTGTTACCGCTTAAACGATGCCTTGAACTGGCGATGAAGCAGAGCCCCCAAACCAAGGCCTATTCGGCAGAACTGGAAGCCGCGCTCATTGGTGCGGAATCCGACAAGCCTATTGCGCTGCCTAAGGTTTATCTAATTGCATCTGGTGGAATACAAGGGCCGGGAAGCAAGCTGGATGTACCGGGAATGGTGGAGAATGTAACGGTTCCGCAGACCTCTGGCCGGGTGGGGATACGGCTTGATCAGCCACTCTACCGTGCTGGACTGAGTGCTGCCCGTTCGCGATACCTGGCGCTGCGTAGTGTGGCTACAGCGAACTGGCAGGAGGAGATGAGCGCACTCGCGCTATCGGTTATTACGGATTACAACAGCCTGCTACAGGCACAGGCGGGCGTTGCGCAGGCTGAGAGAGGGCTTGGTGAGGCGCAACAGTTTCTTCTCCTTGTGAAGCAGCAGATTGCTGCCGGGCTGGGAAAGCCAGTTGACGTTGGTGCGGCCAACTCCGCAGTTGCAGAGGCACAAGCGGGGCTTCAACGCGCTAAGGACGGCGTGCTGCTTGCACGTTATAACTTGAACCGGCAGATTGGCAGACCGTTTTCTTCACCCATATCCGGCGAACTAACGGACGTGTCGGCCGCAGACCCGTTCTCCACTGAGCAGTTCGTTGCCTTAGCGCTTAAACAGCGGCCGGAATTAGCGCTCCTTCGCGCAAGGATTAAGGAAGCAGCAGCCGGACGTACACTCGCCTCGGATCAGTCGATGCCGCAGCTTAGTTTACGCGTTGAAGCGGATGAGCAGACCCCCACAGCCCTGCAGCGTGAGCACTATGCTGCCGTTATGGTTCATTTTAAGTGGCCCCTACTCGACCGCGGAAAGGCACACCGCGATGCGCAGGTAGCTGCTCTACAGGTTATCCGCCTTAAGTCGTTACTTTCCAATGCAGAAACTGGTATAGAGTTGGATGTGATTCACCAGTCGCAGCTGTTAGATGAGTGCAGGGCCAACCTCCATTCGGCGGTGGTATCGAAGGACGCCGCGGCAGCAGAAGAGCGGGTAGCCGTTGTGAGCTATCAGGTAGGCAAGGGATCCGCGATGGATTTGCAGAAGTCACTCCACACTTTGTGGCAAAGTCGCGATGCACTGGAAGCAGCGCGTATTGCGATACTCAATTCAGTTGCAAGTTTAAGGCATTCAGCAGGGCAGGATGTACCTGATCGAGGGGTGGTGCAATGAATTTGAACATTCGGTATGGCGCTGGAGTTGGTATTGTAGTCTGTCTGGCTGGCTCGGCACTATTTCTATTACCACGGCAGTCGGAACCAGCAGTCATCGTACCTCACACGGTGAGTAATGTTCCGCCGTCGGTGCCACAACCGGAGAAATCACAGAAACTTGCTGTAGATAACGCCGTTCACCTATCTGGAACTATTACCCCAGCTGCGCAGGCGTCACTTGGAGTGGTTCAGCCAGGCCGAATTACCGCCGTACTTGTGCGGTCTGGAGCGAATGTCGCTGCCGGTGAAACAGTTATTCAAATCGACCCTTCAATATCCGGTTCGCAGGAGACGCAGGCAGTAGCCGGCACTGCTGCAGCGAGGGCACAGCTGGTGCTTTCGTTGGACGGCCTTCGTGCCGCGCATATAAAATCCGAGGGCGACGTTGAGCAGGCGATGCAGTCGCTTGCACAGGCGCGTAGCGCGCTTAGGCAGGCAGATGAAGGTGTTAGTGCGGCTGAGACCCAGCAGCAGGCTGAGCTTGTGGGCGCACAGGTGAACGTCAGCAAAGCAGCCCTAGGCGTAACGCAGGCAAAGCAGGCGCTTCAGGCGCTGGAAAAGATAGCGGCTGTTGGCGGAGCGTCGGTGATGGACGTTGCGGGTGCAAAAGATCAATACTCCAGCGCGAAGCAGGACCTTAGGGCGGCGCAAGCCCAGCTGCAAGCACTGAATGCCGGTAATAAGAGTGGGTCTCCATTTCGAATAGCTCACGCTATCCAGTTGCAGCAACAAGCTCGACAGGGTGTGGCAGCTGCAACCAAGGGACTTCGGCTGGCCCAGCAGGGAGCCGCCGTCGCCAAGGATGCTGCGCAGGCCCAGGTCGCCGCCGCGCTCGCTGGTGTTGCACAGGCCAGAGCCGGCCAGAGCAGTGCGACCGCCGCCGCTGCCATGAACGAGATCGTTAGCCCTATAGCCGGTGTGGTAACCAGCATCGCAGTGCACGTGGGAGAAATTGCTCAACCCGGTATGGCACTCGCGACCGTTGTGGCTACGGGCAACCCTGGTGCTGAGGCTTTGGCACCTGCCCGCGATCTACCCAGGCTGCACGTCGGCGCAGTCGCCTATGTGGATGTGGCAGGTTTTAAGCCCGTTCGCGCAGTTGTAAGCTGGATTTCACCGGTTGCGTCGCCAGATGGCCGAGATTTTCGCGTGAAGTTCAGCTTGGTCAATGCACCGTCGCACCTTCCACCCGCGCTCGGTGCAGAAATAACTGTGGATTAATCGTTCGATGCCGATTGAATGTGT
>JAJZFK010000351.1 GCA_021805405.1 bacterium | reverse complement strand
CTAGGCGTCTCGGTATATTCGTTGGGAGTAGTTGGTGGCGTAACCGCTGCTCTCAAGGGTCTTGGTCGCGGTGAGATTAGCGAACTCACGAACCTGATCTACCAGGCGAGGGAAAATGCCATCGACCGCATTGCTACGGAGGCCAACACGATAGGGGCTGATGATGTGGTTGGGATAAAAACCTATGTTTACCAGCTTAGTAGCAACATGATTGAGTTCATGGCAATTGGAACGGCAGTGAAGAAGATTCCTAACCTCACAACGGTATCGTCGTCGCTTCCACCACAGGCGATTATTCAGGACAAAACGACCCTTATAAATACCGCAGATACTGCCATTGGTCGTAACCTAAACACACAAACAACTGCCTAACGGTTGATTGCATCCCATAAAAAGGCCCGCGTTCCGCGGGCCTTTTTTGTTTAATCCAAATACTTTTTCTCTCGATAATAGCAAATGGTTCCCAGATTCACGTCGAACGCTCATCGACTCTCCAAGATTTAACATTCTCTTTACAGTGCCTTAACGTCTTGTTAATCATTATATTACTACAATAAAGGGTTCCTGCAGCCGGTGGATGCGTTAACGCAATTTTCAGCCTGGTACCTATAAGGATTGCGCCGGTGGGAATAATCTCATTTTCAGGATGTGCCGATGAAACGACAAGGCTTCACCCTTATTGAGCTGCTTGTGGTAATAGCTATTATTGCTATTCTTGCAGCAATTCTTTTCCCTGTATTTGCTCAGGCCCGCGAGTCCGCGCGCCGCACAGTATGCCTCAGCAACGTAAAGCAGGTTGGTCTTGCTATGGCGATGTATGTGCAGGACTACGACGAACAGACACCGACCATACTTGGGCCCCGCGGCAGTAACAAATCGTACCAGATCGACTGGTACGTACAGCTGTTTCCGTATGTAAAGGACATGCAGATGTTCTTTTGCCCGGACCGAACAGAATACAATCTTGATAATGTTGGTGATAACTGCAACGACTCGTATGACTACGCAACGGGCACCAGGTTTAACACAGAGAACCGCTGCGTTGGGTATGGTTATAATTGGGGCATTACGTCTAACACAAGTTCTGGGCTCGTTTACGGCCGCACCAACACATCTCAATGGCGCGTTAACGCCGGAAAGCCACTAGCTGCTTTCGACTCACCGTCGCAGCTGTTTGCCTTTGGCGACACTGGTGATAGCCCACGCTACACTATATGCGCAAACTACAACATTCAGTACTATGCTGTGGGTGGTCCTCTGCGCCACGGCGGGCGGTTCAACATGGCATTCGTAGATGGCCATTCCAAGAACGTCATGTTTAAGGGAGCCACCTTTACGGACGGCTCACCGTTTGGTCTGCCAGCTAGCCAGACCGACGCTGATATGTACTGCGATAACCCAGACTCACTTGACGCGAACGTTGGAATGACCTGCCGTAACTGGGTAAGTTACGTATATGCCAACAGCAAATTCTGGAAATAATTCTATCTACCACGATTAGCCTGCTCCGTTCCTTGCCCTGCCGCGACGTAGGGCAATACGGTCCTTCAACGAGACCCTCATGAAAAACTTTTTCGTCGCCCTGCTCTTACTCTGTGTACCTGTAGCCGGTTTTGCTCAGCTACACAACGCAACGCGCACAACCCATTTATCCAACTGTGGTAATTTTACAGCCAACGTCATAGGTTTTCACCACGCTCGCTATTCATCAGATGGTGAATTATTACCGTGGACTTCGTGGCGGAAGGCTATCAAAATGGAGATGGAGTGGTACAATCGCTGCCCAACAGTCGACGGGTACCCGCGATTCATTACGGTAACGTTCATGGATGGTAATTACCACTGGTACCGCAAGCGGCCAGATACTATCCCTGCTATGCAAGACGGCATGGGCATACTGTCCTATCTGAAATACTACCATTTTACAGGCAACAGAAATCCCGTTTATCTCAAGATTGCCCAGCAGATGGGTGATTTCCTGGTAAGTGACTGTAACACGCCAAATAGTGGCGAATGGCCAGGATTCACTCGCTCCACAGGTAAAGTTGGCGAGCTCCCGCTTCCCGCGGATTGTGGATCGCAGCAGGATCACCCCTATGAGATCCAGCCAGACAAGGGTGCCTTAGCAGGATGGGCTCTGTTGCAGTTATATCGTGCAACCAGCAATAAAAGCTACCTTAATCAAGCACTGCACAACGCACGTGTACTGGTTACAAATATGCAGCCTGGTACCGCGACTACTTCACCGTGGCCGTTTCGCGTAGACTACCGAACGGGAAATGGCCGGGGACCTGTGTCGGCCGACATGTCATTTGCGCTGCGGTTGTTTAATGGCTTGGTACACCAGGGCTACCCTGAGTTTACGAAGCCAGCGTCTGCCCTGTGGAACTGGATAATAACGTGGCAAATACCGAGCGCGGCTGGCAATGGAGCGCTATGGACCCAGTTTTTTGAGGACTACGATCGGTTGGATAACCGTAACTCGTGGTCCGCAATGAATCTCGCACGTTATCTCATTGAAAAGCGTGACTCGTTTGACCCAGCATGGCGAGAACACGCTCACACTCTCATACAGTTCGTTACAAAAAACTTCACGGGTATTCGTGATGGAGTTCCGATATGCGGTGAGCAGGATGGCGACCGTGAACCGTGGGGTGGCGCAAACTCTACGTATGGCGCAGTGCTCGCGATGTACTGCGCAGCTACCGGATCACACGAGTATGAGCTTCTCGCACGTGAATCGCTCAACTTTGGCCTGTACGCGATTGATAAGGATGGCTGCCCGGGTCAGAATGCCCTAGCGGCTCTGCGCGGTGGCTGGCAGGAGGATGCGCACACCGATAAGATCCACAACTATGTAGACGCTATGATCGCATTTCCGAACTGGGCACGATAACGACTCTAAATGGCGGGTCGATACCGTTGGATGTCACCCGCCATTTAGCAATTCGTCACTAATGCAACTTACAGCCAGCCAGCTTGCGGGATATTCATTGCTCGAGCACGTTATTGGCACGGCGATGGTAAAATGTGGTAGGAGCCATGGTTTATAGTGTTGCCTGCCTAGGTGGCAACAGGTTGACCATGTCGCCAATTACCTGCCGGTTGGTCAAGGTCTTGCCACCTGGCGGACACCTGCCCAGGAGCTTTGCGGCATGACCTTACTGGACATACCCGTTAGAAATCGGCCAGTCTACCTACAAACAGACGCAGGGCGCGTCGTTATGATGGTGCGGGGCGAGCCGTTCACTATTTATTCCTACGGCCCGGGGTCCAACCCAGGCGTATCGGCCCTCTTTGCCGCCGATAGTCGGCAGGTTGCTGGCCGCCCCGCCGGCATGGCAGCTGTGACTGTGGGGCACGAGGAAGTGAACGGGGTCTCTTACTTGCACGACAGCGCCCGCGGCGGCATCATAGAGCATCGGGAGCTTACCGTAAGACGTGGACTGTATTCGGTTGGGTTTGTGCACCGTCTCGTTTGGCGTGATGGGCACGGCAACCCAGTGATGGCGGATGCACGCCGCGTGAGAGTAACGGCTGGCCCATGCGACGGCGGAATTCTGGATATCGCCCTGCGACTTACGCCATTGATACGCGGTGGCGTTCATTTTGGCGCGACCGCTCACGATTTACTACGCATTCACCTCGCCTCAAGCCTCTCCGCGCCACAGATGAGCCAGATGCGCAATGAACATGGTCACTGTGGTACCGAAGAGGTCGACGGCAGGATCTCCCGTTGGGTATCGGTCGATGGCGTCATTCGCGGTGAAACAGTGGGCATCGTTGTACTGGACCACCCTCGTAACCCGTTTCATCCAACCACGTGGCGAGCCGATTTTGAGGGAACGCTATCTCCCTCGCCGATCCTCTGGGCCGGCGTCGATGAGACGCTTACCAAGACGATCGTAATTCGTTACCGAATCATCACCCATTGCGGTTACGTAGAAGCCGGTTGGTCGCATGCTCGCTTTCAGGAATATGCCGATGAGCCCTGTAACAATGAATTCGGAGATCGAGAGTGAGCGCGCTACTGTCTGTTCAAAACCTGCACGTCGGCTTTAAGGGTAGTCACGGTCCTAAGGTGGTGCGGGGCGTGTCGTTTTCGCTAGAGGCTGGTGAAACTGTTGGCCTTGTAGGCGAATCTGGTTCCGGTAAAAGCATTACTGCCCAGGCCATAATGGGGCTGCTTCCAGCTTCTGCTACAGTGGGTGTTGGCAGCAGCATAAAGTTTCGTGAGCAGGAGCTCGTAGATGCTCCTCTCCGGGTGTTGCAGTACCTGAGGGGAAGCAGCCTCGCTATGGTTTTTCAGGATCCGTTCTCCAGCCTAAACCCAACCATGAAACTAGGCGAGCAGGTTGCGGAAGTGTTAAGAATCCATAAGGGCATGACCAAGGGTGAGGCTACTGCGCGCACACTGGAACTCTTTGAGGCTGTTAGGCTGCCGGATGCGGAAACTAAACTGAGTCAGTATCCACACGAAATATCTGGCGGGCAGCGCCAGAGGGTGCTGCTGGCTATGGCATTTGCATGCAGCCCTGCCCTGCTGATTGCCGACGAGCCTACCACTGCGCTTGATGTCACCGTGCAGGCACAGATACTAATTCTACTGCGGGAACTTGCTACGCAGAGCCAGTGTGGCGTTTTGCTCATAACCCACGACTTAGGGGTGGTTGCAGCATCCTGCCAGCGGGTACTGGTGATGTATGCAGGGCAGATTGTTGAAGCCGGTACAACCAGCCAGATTCTCAGCCACCCACGTCACCCGTATACGCAGGGCCTGCTGGAGTCGCTGCCGCCGC
Organism: bacterium; assembly: GCA_021805405.1. Taxonomy (GTDB): domain Bacteria; phylum Armatimonadota; class Chthonomonadetes; order Chthonomonadales; family Chthonomonadaceae; genus JAJZFK01. The sequence continues at coordinate 1,160 of JAJZFK010000351.1, read as the reverse complement.
TAGATGGCGAGCGAGTAGAGCGTCTGAGTGCGCTGCCTGGTCAGCCACCCAATCTTAACGTGGCTGTGGCCGGTTGTGCTTTCTACCCGCGATGCACAATTGGTGAAGAGTCTCGCTGCACCACGATTGAACCACAATTACTTTTAACAGATGACGGTTCTCACGCTGTGCGATGCCACTTTGCAAGGCCTCGCCCGTCGCGATAGTTGGATCTCTAGACTCCGGGGATCTTCATCAACGAAGGCGTGTGCTCAACTTATGAGTAACTTCGGTTTTCGGTACGATGCTTATAGAACCGTCCACTTCTAGCATGGCAATCGCCACTAATGAAATGTCTGCGACACCATGTTGCCGCATTGCAGCGAACACCTCTTCGCGGGTAACCTTCTCGCGACGTAGTGCGGTTTCCATCCACGCACCACGGTTCACTAGTACTGTGGGCGTTCCTACCATCCTCTGCTCCAAGAGAGGCAGTTTAACAAAGACACGTGTCAGTATCGCCCCTAGCACAAGGAGCGTTCCGCTACAAACCATACCTGCCGTAACGTTGCCGTTGCCATTCGTCATCGCATTCTGGACTGCGTTTGCGATCGCCATGATCATTGCAAGATCATAAATGTTCATCTGGCCTATCTGTCTTTTGCCCAGAATTCGGAAACTCACGAGTAGAACTGCAAATATAACTGCCGTGCGCGCGGCGACGAGCGAGAGAAAATAGACGAATGCGTGTGTCACTGTGCAAATGTCCCCCGGTAGTGCAAGGTAATTAAACGCCGGTTCTAATGCCTACCCAATTAGGTGCTAGCAGCCACCTCTAAGTAGTACACCTTATCATACCGCAGGCTGTTAACAAATACAATTCCTGTTGGCATGCTACAGGCAGTAGGTGCACCGCAGACGAAACATAAGGCAGTTTGGTAGCTATCAGGTTGACGAAGGCGGCTACAACGTGTACAATTGCCACAATCATCTGCAAGGGAGCACCATTTGTTACGATATCTCTCAGCCCTATTAAAATCCGGTATTTTGGCGTTGTTTGTTATAGCTGCCGTAACAACGAGCTGTGCACAAACAGTTACAATCAACATGAACAAGGTGGTCATTGCCAGGTTTATGGGCCTGGGAGTTCAGTGGGATCCATTTGAGTACCAGCCCACGGC
>JAJZFK010000517.1 GCA_021805405.1 bacterium | reverse complement strand
TGCGACGTCTGACACCATCTGCTGAATCGTGTGAGCTCTAAATTCCAGCCACTTGGTGAAAAGGGGGCCGCGTATCATACTGGCACCTGGGCGGCGAGGAAATTGGATGATGTCTTCTGGCCAGTGCTGTACAGCAGCGCCAATGTACTGCTGAAACGCGCGTCGCTGATCATCGCTGAAATCGTTGAGCAGATCCGCATTACGGCACCTATCCAACACTAACCCGTCTATGTCATAATTTGCAGCAATTTCATGAACCATACTGAGCTCGTACTGGCGCACCTCGGGATTAAGCGGGTCTACAAAGCAGGCGACCTTTTCTCCCGGGGCATCAGCCACAGGGACCAGACCTGTTCTCATGTCGAACCGGACAGGCAGGCCGGGCGAAAGGTTCCGCTGCACCCACTGCTTGTCTACGTCACGCTGTACGGTGAGCAGTGAGCCGCGGTCTGGCGCAGAAAGCGGTACGCCGTCCAGCAGTCCGCTATCCACCAAGCCAGATACCTGGTCTGCATCGTTGACTATGACATTGAGCTGCTGCCCCACCATCGCCGCTTGTGGCAGCTTTTCTTCACCAGGAGTCTCCAGTCCCACCATGCCCGAGGGTGCATCGCTTCGTACGTCGGAACCTGCCGCAAGTAGCACCGGAAGGGCGTTATTGCCAGGTTCACCCTCCGCGCGAACTGCAAGTCGTGCACCAGCAGGAGTCACAAGCCCGCGCTCCATGCTGTAGGTTATGGACTGCCATGATGGATGCTGATAAGCCGGACCAACCTGAAAATACTTGTGCCCCTCACTCAGCAGATTGACCTCCGCGTCCACCTGGATCCCCACCCTATGGGCCGCGGTGATGAATGCTGCGAGCACATCAAAATCCGGTACCGTATGCCCCTCCCAAAAAGAAAGCCTTGGTGCAATAGCGCTATGATACAACACCTGCCCCGATATCGGCTTTACATCCAGGACAATCGTGTTTATGCCAGCTGCCAGGCAGTGTTGAACGATATTATCTACGCCGGAAGTTGAGGTGGTATACGGCACAAGTTCCGTCTTGCCATCTACCGTTTCTGGCCGCATAAGATTGGCCGTTCCGTCAATCCACAATATCCTGGCCTGTGTTCCCAGAAGCAGGCTCATACGGTGGGCCAGCCGCCCCGCATCCTGAGCCTGTGCTGCAGGGGAAGTGATATTCATTAGCGCGAGAGAAGCAGCGGCAACAGGTAATAGTTGAGATCTCAATCTAGTGTGACGTTTCCTTTAAAGATGATGTAGGGCAATCTGCCTGTAGACCTGTTATACCTAGATTTTGCAGTAATTACCACCCAGTCACACCCTTTACGATAAACGATCATTGACCTGCGCAAACACTACCCGTAAAAGCGATGAGCCACAGAGAACGTTTACAGTGTAATCTATAGCATTGCTTACGAATTGTGTCTCCTTTGTTAAGATTCGCATATCTATATAAGGTTGCATGTTTCAATTCTACTCACAATGTTGATTGGGCTACCGTGCCGTGCCAAGTATGACGCACTGGCATTTTCACCCTATTGTAACCACAAACAACCTGCAGGGATGATAGTTTCACCGGGATTAATCGTTGAACCAAAAATAAAGTGTCAGCGATGACTGATTATTAGGATTTTAGATTGACACTCGAGCGTATTTGATGTAGAATAGTGGTACTTTACCGTTAAATTAAGCCGTTTGTATCTAGTTTCAATGATATTCACGGCAAAATCCGGTTCATTAACCGCTATAGTGCAAGTCACTCGCGGCCGTAAATGAAACGCTCGTGTCGGTAAAACAAACTGGCTACCACGAACGGAATGCATATCGTTCTTGCTGCCATGTACCGGGACAGGAATGGAGCCAGAAACGTACTGGCACTGCTTTGGAGTGTCCACTAGCAGTGGTCGCGTATTAGTTGAACTTGGCATCTTTCTTTTCAACTGGGCTTGCAGCTTGCTATTTAGCATTGCGGGTTACCAAGGATGTGGCCCAGGTTTCGTCACGCTCACGGTCGAGCAAATTAGCAGGGCTTGCGAATGCTCGTCAAGACTATCCAATCGAATGGATAGCGTTGATCGGTTGCGATGAGATCCTTGCAGATTGCAGGGACTGCAGATCATGAGGTTGCTGCCACCCCCTCATTCTTGGTGGTAGTGCCCTTCGGGGCAAATGTGAAAAATCGAATTCTAATAGAGGAAACAATCATGCAGCGGCGAAATGCTTTCACGCTTATCGAATTACTTGTGGTAATTGCAATTATTGCCATCTTGGCAGCGATTCTCTTTCCAGTTTTTGCGCAGGCACGCGAAAAGGCACGCGCTGTGTCGTGCTTGAGCAATGGTAACCAGCTTGGTCTTGGCATCATGATGTACGTTCAGGATTACGACGAAACGTTTCCATTCTGGTCCTATGGTCAGTCCAGCCAGTACGGAAACGTTAGCCCCAACCATTTTCAGTCCTACTGGGCGTTCGCCATATTCCCCTACGTGAAGAGTGCAGGCGTCTATGCTTGCCCAGATACGAATAACTTTGCAACTCTGGCATCCACCAACCTCTACGGCTGGAGTTCTGGCAACCTCATTAACAACGGCGCACCTTCCGCACTGGCCAATTCGCGGGTGGATTACGGTGGGAACCAGATGCTGTTTGAAGGTGACTGGCAGGGATTTACCCCGGTTACCGATGCAGCCCTTAAGAACCCTGCTTCTACCATGGCGATTGCAGACTGCTTCATTGGCTACACAGGATACCTGCCAACGTCGCTTGAGCCAGATCCAACAAACGCCAATGATCCACGCCACCACTATATCGTAGATCAGGTTGCGTTTCCCAACGCACCAGCTAACTGGTGGGCCAACAACAACGCAGGCGCTTACATGTGGTACGTCGGCAACTACGGCCCATACACTGCCGCACAGATGCAGGTATATGACACGCAGGCACGGCACTCCGAAGGTGACAATATCACCTTTGCAGATGGTCATGCAAAGTGGATGCGGGACACCAACGTGAACTTCGACCTTCTGTTTGGCGATCAGGCTAACTAGGAGCGGACGTGCACTAGTGGTGGTGCGCGTGTTGCTGCGGCACCACTAGTGCATGATTAATACAAGGATGATTTGAAATGAAGAAGAGCATCTCTTCACAGGCAGCAACGGTGATCATCGTTATCGCTGTGTTGTTGGTAGGTTTCTTCGGGTATCGTATGCTTTTTGCACCGCCTCATGGTGACGTTACGCAGTCTATGCAGAAGTTCTACAAAGACGGCGGCATTGCGAAGGCGATGCAGAAGCAGCCACCTGTCCAACAAAACGCTCCTGCTCAACCAGCAGGTAACTAGACTCGTAGAACGGCGACACGGCGGCACAAATAAGGTGACACCGCAGTCGCCGTTCCTCAATGTCCAACACTGTGCACGTTCGTGATTGCACACGAGTAGCATCTTAATTGTGCAATATCCGTACTCTAGGTTGGCCAGGATTTAACAACAAGAGAAGTTGGTACTGGTTTCACAGATTTCTTACCACTACCCCAGTTTCATGGAATTGCAGGGTATAACATTTTTGCGCGAGCGTTACGGCCCTCCACCAGGAGTTGGAGCACGCAACAGAATTCAATACGACGTTTGTCACTTGCCCATTTAAAAGAGAACTACCTAGAACAGGAAAAGTATGGAGCGAAGACGGGCTACCACGTTGCGCGATGTTGCTGAACGCGCCGGGGTTAGCAAAATGGCGGTTTCGGCGGCTCTTTCCGGCTATTCTGGCAACGTTCGACTTTCAGCGTCGACGCGCACACGCATCTTAGAGGCTGCCCGACAGCTTGGCTACACGCCTAATGAGGTGGCACGTTCCCTACGCCGGCAGCGCACCGACATCATCGCTCTCTATTGCGGTTATGGTTACCTCAACGCTAGCCTGCCCTTCCTGAGCGAAATCATAGGGGGCGTACAGGAAGGATGCGACGAACATAAGAAGGACCTGCTGCTGCATGGTGTGTTTCGGGGTCAATCCGTTCAGGACATTCACCTTGCCTGCGTCAGCGGCAAAACCGACGGGCTTATCCTTAACGCTGCTCCTCAGGATCCACTCGTTCAAAAACTAGCAGAATCGCACCTGCCTGTAGTCGCCATTATCGACCCTATAGAGGGCCTGCCCTCCGTATGCGTTGACGATGCGCAGGGCGCGCGCCTCACAGTTGAATACCTGGTAGCGGCCGGCCACACCCACGTTACCTATTTCAAAAGAAGCGGACTGCCAACGCTGGTTTCAGTAGAACGTCGGCGCGAGGCGTTCCTGAATTGTGCTTTAGAGGCCGCAATAACAGTTAAGGAGTGCGGCATCAACGATGTGTCGGAACTTGGTGATGACCTCATTCGCGAGCTGGTTTCAACAGGCTTTAGCCATGAATATAGTGCGGCTGTTTGCTGGAATGATTCGGTTGCCTACGCACTTCTGGCCCGATGTACCAAACTAAACATCGCAGTACCGCGTGACCTTGCCATCATAGGGTTCGATGGACTGGGAACCCAGTTAGACAGCGTTATGAAGCTCACCTCTGTGCGCGCCCCTTGGGCGAACGTAGCACGAACGGCAGTCGCTCTGCTATCCGCACAGATTAATGGCGAGAGCGTATCGCTTGAAACAACACTGCCAGTAGAGTTTCGAGCGGGCAATACGGCATAACACCCTTTTTGTTGAGTAACCACCCAAAGGCAAACCTGAGTCTGCCGCCCGCGTGCGCAGCCCCACGTTCGCGGCTCTCATTATTACCTCACCTTGTGCAACCATTGATTCGGCGACCACAGAGTTTCACTACCGCCTCCGTGTCGCCTTCCCTGTCGTCATATTCTGCAACTCCCTCTATTCACCATTCGCAGCCCAGCCAGGAAATGTTTGTTAGCGGTCATTTTTCAGCAATTAATTCAATTTATGGCTAAATATTCTCAACTTTAAGGTTAATGCACCAACGCCAAGACTTATTACTAACCCACGTGCGAGAACCATAGTTTTCTAAATTGGCAAGTGATACCACTTGATTGCTAATATCAGAAACAACTCTGTGCATTTTTTTCATGAATTCCGTTGACATATCATCGTTACTTATGTATAATAGAGTTACTTTACCGATAAATGTGATGCGACAAAAGGAACCAATGGAGCGAAAGCGCGCTACGACATTGAGAGACGTTGCCGAACGTGCAGGAGTCAGCAAGATGGCAGTGAGTGCGGCACTTGCAGGCTACTCCGGAAGTGTGCGTCTTTCTGAGGCAACACGTTCGCGTATACTAGAGGCTGCAAGCCATCTTGGTTACACACCCAACGAGGTTGCGCGATCACTTCGACGCCAGCGTACCGATATTATCGCGCTCTATTGCGGGTACGGGTACCTCAACGCAAGATTACCCTTCCTTTCCGAGATTATCGGCGGGGTGCAGGAAGGATGCGATGAGTACCATAAGGATCTGTTGCTCCATGGAGTTTTCCGTGGGCAGTCCGTGGAAGATATCCACCTAGCCTGTGTAAGCGGTAAGACGGATGGCCTCATTCTTAACGCCGCCGCGCAAGATCCGCTGGTTCAAAAATTGGCGCAGTCGCATCTTCCCGTTGTGGCCATCATAGACCCTATAGAGGGACTGCCCTCGGTATGCGTTAATGATGCCCAAGGTGCACAGCTTACAGTGGAGTTCCTTCAGCAGGCTGGCCACAAGCACGTGCTCTATTTTACACGGGGTGCTCTTCCGTCACTCGTTTCGGTAGAGCGGCGAAGAGGCGCATTCCTTAACGCTGCGGTGAACGCATCGATTACGGTGACCGAGTGTGGGTATACCGATCTGGCAGACATGAACGATGAATTACTTCTTTCGCTCATTCGGCCGACTGCCACCAATTCACACACTGCTGCAGTTTGCTGGAACGATGCCGTTGCCTATGAGCTTCTCGCGAAGTGC
>JAJZFK010000548.1 GCA_021805405.1 bacterium | reverse complement strand
GTCACTCACCTTACAAACGGTGCTTACCGTCTCCATCCTATAGAGTGGGCCATTGGCGAGGCGGCGGCGCTCATAGCAGTTTGGTGTATCACCCACCACACAAATCCGCAGGATGTATGTGGTACGCCGCAGGGTTTACAGCAGATGCTGGTGGATCAAAAGTTACCCATATGCTGGTACGGAGACGTTCCACATCGAGACGCCTGTTTCGCGGCGTTGCAGATGCTTACGATACGTGGTATTCTTCCGCACGAGACCACCGATATTCTCTTTCGGCCTGATGACCTGGTTTCCATGAACCCGCTGCAACGCGCTTCTGCGAGCCCCATCCTCGCGTCTGTGGAGGGCGAAACTAGGCGACAGGCTGTGCTGCGTCTCTGGTCGCTGATCGACGCCGATCACTAGTTTCTGGCCGGCGTCGGCCGTTCTACTACCGTTCATCGAAAATACTGACGGCGATCACCCCAAGAGGAACAGTCTGTCGTGCACAACCCTTCTTCCCCAAAACTTTCCAAATTTTCTCCGCCCAGCGGCATTACCATCAGGTCGCTCGTTCTAGGTGCCTGCCTAATTCCCTTCAACGCCTATTGGGTGATATGGCAGGAGAGGGTGATGCTGGGTCCGTACCCAAGCACCATCTCACTTTTCGCCAACGTAATATTCTGCATATTTATCCTGCGGGGTATCAATGCGCTCCTTGGAAGGGTCGCGCCGCGGTTGCAGCTGGGCCAGGGCGAGGTCATGGTGCTCTACGCCATGCTGGCGATCTCGACGGGCCTTGCCGGTCTAGATGGATTTAGCACGTTAAGCGAGATGATTCCGTATGCGGCGTGGTATGGAAAAGGTGGTGCGCTACCCTATGCGGGATCGTTTCCATCCTGGCTTGTAGTGACTAGCCGTGCAATCGTTAAGGGCCACTACATAGGTCACAGTTCGTTTTATCAACCAGTAGTGCTGAGGGCTTGGGCCGTGCCCATCCTGGCGTGGACTGCGTTCATTACTTGCCTGCTAGGCGTGGCTCAGTGCATCAACGTGCTTATTAGGGCCCAATGGGCAGATCACGAGCACCTTACGTTCCCAATTACCTGGCTGCCAATGAGTATGACTGAAGATCCCAGCCCGGAGGGATTCTACTGCAACAAGCTTATGTGGATCGGCTTTGGAATCGCGTTTGCTCTCAACCTCTGGAATGGAATTGCCTTTTTGGTGCCATCGGTACCGGGATTGTCAGTAGCAGGCATCGACCTGAAGCCGCTACTCACTACGCACCCATGGAACGCGATTGACTGGATGCCCGTGACGTTCTATCCCGTGGCAATAGGCATCTGTTTTCTTCTGCCACTGGACCTTCTCTTTTCGTGCTGGTTCTTCTATCTCTTCTGGAAGGGCCAAATGGTTCTTTCCAGTGCGATGGGGTGGGATGCAACCGCCCACTTTCCATACATCCGCGAGCAAGGGTTTGGCAGCATTATCGGCCTTTTCTGCCTCTACCTGTGGACGGGCAGGAGGACCTACGCTAGCATCCTTAAACGGGCATGGCGGTCATTGCGGCACGGTGATCCTGAGGCGGCGCAACAGGTGAAAGAGGAGGGGATAAGCCAGCGGGGAGCGCTAAGCGGCATATTACTGGGTGTAACCTGTCTTATTCTTTTCATGCATGCCGCAGGCGTGCAGTGGTGGGCAGCCGGCGTGTTCCTTCTAGTGCTCCTCGCTATCATGCTGGTGGTAACCCGTGTGCGTGCGGAGTTGGGGTCACCTGTGCACGATTTTCACTTTATGGGGCCGGATGCGATGATGCCGAGGCTTCTCTCCACCGGGCCATTTAGGGGAGGTGATCTTGCGTTCTTTACATTTGGGTATTCGTTTACACGTGCACATCGCAGTGACACTATGCCTGTAGGGCTGGAGAGTATGCAGATGGCGCATCAACGCGGACTGGATGCTCGCCGTATGCTTTATGCTGTGCTCATTGCAACGGTAGTGGGTGCGGTATGTGCCCTGGGAGCGTTTGAACAGCTTGCTTACCAGTTTGGCGCTGCCTCCAAATTCGCGTCTGGCACCGGAATGGCCGTGGAGTCGTTTACGCGCATGAATGGCTGGACCAGCCACACGCTCAACAATCGACTGTCTCCTGCAGCCGATATCGCTGCTGCGGTGGGCTTTCTGGTTACTATCCTCATGGCCGCTGTGCGGCTGAGGTTCATCAACTTTCCACTTAGCCCCTTGGGGTACGCACTATCTTCCTCCTGGGCAATTAATCTCGTCTGGATGCCAATGTTTATTGCCTGGGTGGTTAAAGGCTTAATTACCAGGTACGGCGGATTAGGGATGTATAGGCGTGCAGTTCCGTTTTTCCTTGGCATTGTACTGGGTGACTGCGTTATGGGCAGCGCTTGGGCACTTATTGGACTGGTACTGCATGTGCACACATATAACTTCTTTGGTGCGTAGAATCCTTCTTCTGTTGCCCGGCTTTGGCGGCAAAACATTTCTGCCATTGCCCGCGTCTAAAGCCGAAATTTCGCTACCAACGTTAGATTAAATAAATAGCAGACTGCGGTGCATCTTAGTGAGGTATGCAGCACCAAGCAGTTGTCCTATTTAGCGACGCGGCAATATTGGGCGCCCGGCCGGAAGTGGTGCGCCACCGCGCGCAGACAACCGTCTTATGCGAGCATTAATGCACCGCATGCCTGCTATACTCGCGAAGAGGTGATTACCAATGTTCAAACTTCTGGGCATCAGGGCGTATCTTAGAAGGCAGCGCAAGGCAGGATTGATAAGTTCTCGAATAGAGAAAGCAGCGTGGAGTGGGTTGAATCGGCTAATAAAAGAAAAGCGCGAGCTTGGTATTCCCTCTGTCAGATTAGAGAACGGTGGAAAGGTTGAGTTTGCTTGGTACGAAAACCAAGACCAGCTCCTACTTACAGTTGGTCCATATGGAAATGATATTCACTTTGGCATTGACGAGTTTGTGCGCTACGATATGGGCGATCCTAATATTATCAACGCGACAAGCCTTGACTTTATTGCCACCTCCATGGATGACGTGTTACTGGAATTGAAGCGGCGCAGCAGCTATTGATGGGTTCCTGCAGCTAAATTACACCCGCAGGCAGCAGTAAGTAGCTACCGTATCGTTCTGGTTTCTCCTCACCAACTTATAGTTGAGTTACCTAGGAGATCATCCATGCTATCGCCCCGGTCTCTATACCGATGTCGCTCATCTGTGGCTAGCGAACCATGGCGCATGATTGTGAGCGCGCACATGTCGTGGTCTCCACCGCTACCCGCGGGTTTCAGCCTGTATGCCGCTAGGTGATGATAGAGCCGGTGTAAAATTTCAAATCGCAAATTGTTCTGCACATTCCCAACGTGGCTTGAAACAGTCACGCGCCAAACCCGATGATCGAGTGGCACTTTGCAATCGCGGCACGGTGCAGTAGCTGTTCGCACGATCGAGGTTTAATTCTACCAGTGCATTGTGTCGTCGCCACGAAGTGTCTGGATGAAGTTGAGCTGGCCGCTATGGTACCAGTTGTGCAGCGCAACAAACCGACACCTCTCATAACGATTGGTTATCTTACCCTCGACCTCTAGCGGCGCAAGAATCTCTTCTTCTGTGTAGCGCTCGGCGGTTGCGATGAACCTCTCCATAGACTGCTTGAACGCGGAGATTACAGCGTCCTTCAATCTGAAATCGCCCGGCGCTTTAATCCAGCCGTCCGGCCACCAAAATAGTTCCTCGCCACGTATGGTTAGCCCGACGTGGTCATTGACCATGTTAACTTCGCAAATCAGGTCGGCGACGGTGCGACACTTCTCTCCGAAGCTCTGGTTGAACGCCTCCTCCGGCAAGGCTTCGAGATCTTTCGAGAGCAGGTAGTACGAGCTCTTGAGCATGCTAACAGCTATTGCTTTCGCGTCTGTCACTTCAGCCATGAATGTATGCCTCGTTTAGGGTATTGAAATGCGCTTTGTGGCGATTTGTCTATTAGTCGTTTACCTTTTTCTCGATTCGACAACCAGCAAGCAGATAGTGCATATTACTGGTACGTTGAAGTCCCAAGGATAAGACTCAGCGAGTGGCCGGTTCCTGGCCAATCCAAACTTAATAGCTTGTAGAAGAAAACTGGTCGATAATCTACCTGGCAGTCGCGGGGTTAGGAATAACCCAGTTGTTGGCTCGTCGGCCAGGTGGCTCCTATCCATCGAGTACATACGTACAGACCGTTTGCTCGGTACGAAGTACCAACCGATCCTGGCGAGCCTCCAGAATCAGCGTCGCGTGGGCAGGATATAACTCAGCGCACGCCAGAGCAAAATGTTGGGACTGCAAAGGCCTATGGTAAACTCGCTGCCACACGTCCACCCGAGCAGTTCCACCTGTTGAACTTAGGGCATGTTAGACTATCCTTCCGTTCAATATTACAATACTTCGTCAGCATCGCTTAAGGCGTAAATAGGCAGTTCGACGGCGGAGTGTACAGAATGACCTGGCTTGCAATATGGTTTTGGCGCTGCCCGCAAGGGGGCTACGTTGTGTACCGGCGGATTTTTTTTAACGACAGGTAGGCGCACCCGTGCACGGCTAAGTGGCACATCATAAAACAATTGGCGCACAAATATTCAGACTAAAAGGGCGATTTTCTCACCGGGACATACTGGCCGAGTCAAAAAGAAGAATGATGTTGCATATGTGTCCCAACGAAATAGAGTGCAATTATCAGGTGAGGACGTGGCAGAGTAGCGAGATGTTGGAAAGTTTGGTTGCCTTCTAAAATACATAGCCGGAACTGCCAAACTAAGAACTTCTAACGAGAGTGGTGGGCCGCTGAGAGTTCGACGCCGAGCAGGTATGCTGTGATCAACAAGTTCCGCGTTTTTACTAACGAAGCAATTGCACGCCGCGGAGCAGCGGATTACATGCCGCTCGCTTCGTGTGAATATGAGGAGGTGGACCGAATGACCAGCTTCACAGTGAAATATCTCGACGAAAGCACCTGGCAGGATTTCGCACGGCTTGTAGAGAAGAATAACGGGATCTTTGGTGGGTGCTGGTGCATCTGTTACCACCCGCGAGAGTTCGGGCGGGACAGGACACCCGCACAGCGGCGCGACGAGAAAGAGGGGCTGGTACAGACGGGCCGAGCGCACGCTGCGATGGTTTATGATGGAGAGGCTGCAGTGGGCTGGTGCCAGTTCGGGGCCACGGCGGAGCTTCCCGGTATCCGGCATCAGAAGGCCTACGACAGCGGCCTCACCACACTGCCTGACTGGCGTATTACCTGCTTCTTTGTAGACCGTGGATACCGGCGAAAAGGGGTCGCTTCCGCGGCGCTGTCCGGCGCGCTGAAGGAGATATCGAGGCTGGGTGGCGGGACTGTGGAGGGCTATGCCGACGATGTTGCAGGGAGGAAGGTCTCCAACTCCTTTCTACATGGCGGCATTGTAAGCATGTTCGAGAAACAGGGCTTCCAGCGAGTGCGCAAGATTGGAATGCACACCTGGGTGATGCTCGCAACCATTGCGCCGTAGTGATTGCAGCAACACCCTCCTATCTGCATGTGCTATGCCACTGAAGATTGCGGTTCGATGGGGGTGAACGAGACGAGGCAGAAGGCTCCCTGGCGTGCCGCACATCAACTTTTATCGCTTCACATCGTGTATGTCATTTGCGAAGGGGAACGAAAATATGACGATTCAAACAGCGGCTAGACTGGTTTCTATAACCCCCCAGTTCCTGGTACTAAACCTGCAGGAAGCCTGCGACTTTTATACAGAGAAGCTTGGATTTCGCCTTGCGTTCTCCTATGAAGGCTTCTATGCCGGGGTTGAGCGCGACGGGATGACGATGCACCTAAAGCTTTCCGATACGCTGGACCCAAGCCGGCACTTTAAGCAGCATAACGACCATCTGGATGTATACTTCACGGTGGACGATGTGGATGGGCTGTTTGCAGAGTTCCAGAGCCGTGGGGTTGAGTTTGCTCAACAC
>JAJZFK010000373.1 GCA_021805405.1 bacterium | reverse complement strand
GGATAAGGATGACTACGTGTAGGTCCTCGATCGCAAAAAAGACATGATAATCTCCGCAGGTCTCAACGTCTATCCGCGCGAGGTAGAGGAGATAATCATGCAGCATACAAAAGTGGCTGATGTAGCAGTAATTGGCGTGCCCGATGCGTTAAGAGGGGAAGTTGGGCATGCGTTCGTCGTTTTAAAGCCGGATTTGCAGGCAACCGAACGAGAGATAATACGGCATTGCCGTGAAAGGGTGGCGGATTACAAAGCCCCGCGCAGCGTTCAGTTTATAGATGCCCTGCCACGTGGGGCAACGGGTAAGGTAGTAAAACGCCTGCTAAGAAAAGAGATGGAACTTAACCGGGATTCTTAATGAGATCCTGGGTATCACGGGCCATTTGTAGTTCCTCGTTTGCCGCTACTACCCATAGATGAACTGCAGAAACCCCGGTGCTAATCTTGAATATTTTTGCGTGCGGCGGGTTTGTGTTGGTGGAATCATCCAGAGCAATTCCCAAAAATTCTAAACCTTTAACGATGCGCGCGCGCATAGCGCTGCTATTCTGCCCAATTCCTCCTGTAAACAGCACCGCATCCAACCCGCCCATTGCTGCGGCATACCCACCAATGGTCTTGCGCACACTGTAGGCAAAGAGGTCTAATGCTAACTGTGCAGCGTTACTGCCAGCAGCAGCCGAAGAATCGAGCACGCGCACGTCGCCGCTAAGGCCGTCAGATAGTGCAAGCATGCCAGACTGGCGTGATAGCAATTGCTCAAGGCTAGAGGCACTGTACCCCTGCGAATTTATGAGGTGCAGCAGCAATCCGGGGTCTACATCTCCACTGCGGGTAGCCATTACAAGCCCAGCCTGAGGCGTAAAGCCCATTGTAGTATCCACACTGCTGCCGTTTACCACAGCGCACATGCTTGAGCCTGCACCCAGGTGGCACAATACAATCCTGTTATATGCTGGTGACTTTCCGACCTCCTCGTTCAGCACATTTAGTGCCCATTGATATGAGATTCCGTGAAACCCGTATCGCCGCACTGCCCCTTGCAGGCAGAGCGATTCTGGTAGCGCATATCGATAAGCGACAGGTGGCATGCCCGCATGAAAGCCGGTATCAAAGTGTACCACTGCCGATACAGATGGCAGCCTTTTACGCACGGCTTGCAGGCATGCTAGGGCAGGTGGATTATGAAGTGGTGCGAGCTCGTTGAGGCCTTGAAGCACCAAAATCACTTCGTCATTTACCATAACGGGTTTGATGAAAGATCTGCCACCATGCACTACTCTATGCGCCGATGCCCGTATGGTAACGCCTTCATGCTCCACGAGATCAAGCAGCCTTTGCGCTGCTGCGGCATGGGTGGGTGCAGCAAGTGCCTCATGCTGTTTCTCACCATGCTTGTTGGTGTACGTCAACGTGGCTTCGGCCATGCCAACAGGCTCAGCTATACCCATTAAAGTCAGGTTTTCACGGCCGGCCTGAAAGGAGTAGACGGCGAACTTCAGGCTTGAACTACCGGCATTGAGAACAAGAATACTCATAAGAACCTGCTTTCAACTTTCGCCATGCCGACGTAACCCCACGTACACCTCTACCGCTGCCTTTCGAGGTGCTTACCCATCACCCTTGTGGCTGTCGCCAGGTTATTCGAGTACAACAGCAATGGCACGCGGTCCCGCTAGTGTTGCAGGAGGAAGCTGAACCGATAGCCCCTCTGCACTCTGGTTGAACCGCAAAGGCGCATGACCGTGCACCTGCACACGCTTCACCCGCCCCGCATCGGATCCCAACGAATGGATCAGCGCGTGTGCCTGGTCTGACGGATTCATCTGGTAGGCATACACTGTTCCGTTGTTGTAAGTGAACCGGAAGTCCTGCGGCGACCATTCGACTGCGTTTTCTTTAAACGCACCAGCCTCGGCGGCAGCCGCTCCCTCGCCAGCAACACGCCACGGTCGCGAGCCAAATATACCATCCCCGTTAATCGGCATCCATCTAGCCATCTGCTTCAACAGGTACGTGCACTCGTCATCCAGTGTGCCATCGGGCTTCTGAGGAATGTTAAGAGCCAAACAGCCGTTTTTACTTGTAATGTCAACCAACGTCTCAAGCACCTGTTCTGCGGTCTTGTACTTGTCCCGAACGTTGTAAAACCAGTCACCAACACTTGTATCGGTTTGCCAGGGGTGTTCTGATATCCCGTCTAGCTGGCCGCGCTCAATGTCTAGCACACCAATTGTAAAGACCTCGGGATTTGTGTCCTTCTGATTATAGACTGCCCGGTTTGAACCACCATTAAGGGCTGCACTCGTGTTATAGAGGTGAGCCACGATTTTCATACCGTACTCTCCAAACGGTAGGCCGCCATCAGAGTAGAGCAAATCTGGCTGATATTTGTCAATTACGTCCTTTATCCGTTGAAACCAGTGCAGTTGAAATGCAGCGTTATCCGTATACCATCCGCTGTCCAACGTATAGCCAGCATTGTCGTAGTACAGGTCGGCATAATCGGGCTCATTACCGTCATAGGGTACCCCAGCATATGGCCCGCTCTTGTCTGCCAATTTATTATGGCCAAACCAGTTAAATGAGGCTGCAAGGTGTTCGGTTAGCCCGAACTTGAGGCCGTGCTTTTGGGCGGCCTGTTGCCAGAGTTTTACGATATCCTTTCGTGGCCCTATGTTAACGGAATTCCACCTGTTGTGGGCACTGTCAAAGTTATCAAAGTTGTCATGGTGCATCGCCTGCCCCAGGAAATACTTTGCCCCGGCTGCAACGAACAGGTCCATAAGGCCCTCAGGATCGAATTCTTCTGCCTTCCAATGAGGCACAATATCCTTATAGCCATGTCTGGACGGATGTCCGTAAACGCGCCAGTGGTGTCGGTACTGGTCATGGCCCTCAACATAGATATGACGAGCGTACCAGTCACCGTACATAGGCACAGACTGCGGCCCCCAATGTGACCAGAATGCGAGTTTGGCATCGCGAAACCACTCAGGGCACGAGAATGTACGTAAGGACTCCATTGTGGCTTCAAATGGGCCCGTTGCAATCGCTAAATCCGGGTTGTTTTCAGACATCTGTATCCCCTTTACTCATCTCTGTAGTGAAGAGACTGGTGCGGCTACCAACCTAATTCCACGTAATGACAACCTTGCCAGACTGCCCCTTGTCGGCCGTTTCGTAAGCTTCCGCAGCCTGGCTTAATGAAAACCGGTGAGTTACGGTGGCATCGGGATGGAGATTCCAGCGTGATAGATGCTCCACGAGGTCTGCCATATGGCCGAGGCTGGTTACCCAGGAGCCAAATAACGTTATCTGAGGGTGAATAAGCAGCGGGCTAACATCAAAATGAACGTCGTTGCCCTCGCCTACAAATGCGCATCGGCCCCACTGCCTGGTACCGGTGAGCGCCAGATGCCGTGCGGGTGCAGCGCCTGAACAGTCGATCGCGGCCTCACAGCCCTTGCCGTTGGTGACATCCAGTATGCGTTGAAGCGCGAGTTCGTCGCTGGCAAAGGCATGTTCTACCAGGCCAAGAGAAACGGCTAATTCCCTACGGGCGCTGCTTGTGTCAACCCCAACGATTGAGCGTGCGCCCAGCGCCTTGCCCAACATTGCAGCAGCGAGACCCACCGGCCCTAATCCCGTAACAAGTAGCCTGTCGCGCCCGCCTACCTGCATACGTGTTAATGCCTCCCACGCCGTGCCAAATCCACAGGCAACGAGCGCACCATCCTCATATGTGAGGTTATCTGGCAGCGGAACACATGTGTTCTCTTCCGCTAGCAGAAAGGGCGCATGCCCCCCATTTCGCTGCCAACCATAGGCCGCGCGAAAACTGTCGTGGCAGGATATCATGTAGCCTGCTTTGCAGTCTTCGCATACTCCGCAGCCGCTAATGTGGTAAAGAACGACCCTATCGCCTGTCTTAAACCGCTTTACGCCAGGCCCGGTCTCCACTATTACGCCACATGGCTCGTGGCCGGCAACCGTGCCAGGCTGATAACCCTCTGGGCCCTGACCTAGGTGCGCACGATAGATGGCTCTAATGTCACTGCCACATATGGAACTAGCCTTCATTTGCACGAGAACCTGACCATGGCCCGGTGTAGGGATGTCTAACGTGCGAAACTCTACGGTACTGTTACCAGGAAGGACGACGCCCTGCATGGTTGATTGATTGGTCATTATGCTTATCCTTAGTCTACTTTTCTGCGGATTTTATATTTCCGTCAAGATCCCACAGGTCTTCCCACGAGGTGCTTCCCGGCCACAGGAAAACCTGGCCCTTTATCAGCCTGTTATTTTTGTCGATTCCTTCAATTGCGCCCATCTCTTCCGCAGTAAGCTCCTCACTCACTACTGCCTGCAGCGTTGCCAGGTACTGAGAGCGCTTTACGGAAAACGGAATGGCTGCATGTCCATGCTGAACAGCCCATTTAACACATACCACGGCAGGGTGTATGCCAAGCCTATTCGCTATTGCCACAATTACAGGATCATCCATGTCTACCGTATCATCTGGTGTACGGTCACGTTCGGGCCTACTTGGAGAGCCCATTGGGCTGTAACCCACGGGTGCAATATTGTGTTCCACCACGAAGCGGAACAAGCTGGACTGCTGAAAATGAGGGTGCAGCTCCATCTCATTCACTGCCGGGGGAATCTCCGCGTCACGAAGAAGAAGGCGTAGTTTGGGTACTGTCATATTAGAGGTGCCAATGTGCCGAACCAGCCCCTTCTGCTGTAGCTGCTCCATCTGCTTCCAGGTACGCATATAGTGTTCATGAATGTAGGGAACCGCATGTGGGTCACGAGCATCTACGCCTACACCCGGTGCGTGATAATTGGGGAAGGGCCAGTGCACGAGGTACAGGTCCAGGTAATCAAGTTGCAAATCCTTCAGTGATTTGCGGCAAGCCTCCTCCACCTTGTCGTGGCAGTCGTTCCAGACTTTGGAGGTGATCCAGAGCTGATCGCGCGAAATTCCTATTTGCTCAACCACATTTCGCAGCGCCGCACCAATTTCCGGCTCATTTCTATATACACTCGCACAGTCAAAGTGCCGGTAGCCCAAGGCAGCGGCATCCTCTACCGCTTCCGCAATTTGTGCGCCGCTATAACGGTCTGATCCAAACGTACCAAGCCCGAGAGCCGGCATTTTTGCACCACTGCTTAAAGTTAAGGTGGGAACAAGCGCCGGATCTACAACATTGCCCTCATCACGGTTCGTTTGCAAAAGCTTGCCTCTTTCTCAAAATGAGATAACCACTTAAAATCTGCATTTGTAACCATAATTCACCAGGCCGAAGTCGCAATCCTGCATTCATACAGCTGAATTTTATCCAACGATGGATTTGCCATTAATAGCAATAAACTCATTCCCTCTGTTTGAGAATAATTGCACGCTCGGTTTGCAGCTATAACTGCTCGGTTCCCTTTGCAAAGCCATAGCTCAATGTTGAGCCCAGTAATTGCCGGATTAAAATTGCAGTAGTAAGGCGGTGTCAACGCTCAAACGACGGGAGAAATACCATATCGGAGCACAAATATTGGCAATATTCACGAATGCAATTCAACAAGAATCAATTATCATGATTTTTGTGAAATAACAGCACGCACCTTGGAACTATTCGATAGGGCAGGCTGTTAATAAAATTGGACATGGTTGAAATTGGCAACATCCCAACTAATGCTCAATGAACCGATGAAAGGAATCCAGAATCTATGCGCCTGTGTACTTTTGCTCCCCCCCCCCCTTGCAGGGATAGATCGCGAACATGGTAAATGCGCTCATCGCAATCTGTTGTGCATATATAAACTCTCGTTGGCTCTGCTCGCAATGAGCTTATTGCTACCGGTGATGGCGTATGCCCAGGGTTACCCACCGTTTTACGGGCCGGGCGGGAGCGTTCAGTGCCTAAGCACCGGCAGTTCTAACGGAGTTACGTGGAATTCACAACAGGCGATTGCCCCACCCTCCCGTTAGGTAGTAG
>JAJZFK010000105.1 GCA_021805405.1 bacterium | reverse complement strand
GGTGAGACCACATTCAGTGATCCGGCTGGCGAATGCCAGGTTTCCACGGGATTCTGGAACGGATATCCTCAGAACTTTTCGCCTGAGGCCAACTAAAAGTCTCGTATCAAATGTTCAGCCGCCTGGTTTTGGCGGCTGAACCCTAAACATGTACAGGAATCACTACCGTGTTATCTAAATTTCCTCAACCGGTCGTTATATCGGTTCTCGTCGTCATTATTATTGCCGCAATTGTAGGCGGCATACTTCACGTACGTCACGCTACCGGGAACGACTTGGCCGACCAGATGCATGCCTATATGAAGCAGCAGAAACCTGGTCAGTCACCGTTTACCCCACAGCAGATGCAGCAGATGTCTGCTCGCAGTGGCAGATAGGTAAGTAGCTTGGAGACTGTCGTGCAGAACAATGCGAATTTGGTGCAAATTGGCTCCAGCGTGCGCAATCATAGAGTGCGACTGCTGCTTGCCTCGGTACTTGTTGTTGTAGCGGCAGTATTTGTTGCACGCGCGTACAGCCAGTGGTCCACGCAGTCCGCTGTACAGCATCACCTGAATGGTGCCTATCATGATATCGCTATTGGTAATGGGCCAGCCGCAGAGAAACAGTGGAAGGCCGCCCTTGACGTTGCTCCGTCAGATCCTGCAGTGCATGACCTGCTAGGTGAATACTACCTTGATACGCACCAGTGGCAAAAGGGCGCGGATCAATTTCGGATTCTGCAGAAGACCGCACCGAACCGACCTCACATTGATTGCAGGTTGGCCGCATGTCTATTCCGGTTAGGTGACCAGAAGGACGCCTTTCTTCAGGCGCAGGCTGAACTGAAGCGCGACAAGATGTGCGTAACCGCCCTCGGCATCGTGACCACTGTCATGACGCGTCAAAGCGGTGTTAATCAGGACCAGTTACTGGTTTACCTTAAGCGGTTTGCAAACCTGCAGCCCAATGACCTTCTTGCACAGCATATGTATGCGGAAGCGCTCGCCAATCGGTATTTTTATTCCGAGCTAAGGCCAGAACTCACACATATTCTTACAATTGACCCAGAGGACGCCGAGGCGTACAACCTTAAGGGTTACACCGACCTCGCCAGTGAGTTGCAGCCTACCGGTGCGAACAGCGCTATTCAGGATTTCAAGACCTCTATACGGCTGGCGCCAGTGAACGGTGGGGCATATTTTGGACTTGGAAGGGCATACCTACACCTTAATCAACCGCGCCCCGCTGTGATTGCGCTCACCACCGCTTCGCACCTCATTCCCCACCAGATTCGCATTCTGCAAACATTGTCCCGCGCTTATCTGCTTTCTGGGGCTTCAGCAAAAGCTGAGACAGTGCGCAGTGAGGTGACCGTGCTGGAGCGCGCGGCAGGCGATGAACGAACGCTTGCCGTGAAGTGCAGCATCTATCCTGCTGTCGTGAAATATCCACGTGAACTGGGTACTCTTTACCTAAATATGGGTGAATACAACAAAGCCAGTTATTACCTTAGCATAGCCAGTAAACTACAGCCGCAAAACAAGTTGCTGCGTTCAGTCGTAGCAAAGCTCCACAAGGGGATGCGGCCCATTGCTGGTAACAGCTTCATGCAGTAGCAATATGCCAAAAACAACTGTCATCACCCGGCGCCAGTTGCTTGGGGCCGGCGCAATATCGCTGGGTGGGCTGGCAGCCTCCTGCTCACATCGTGGTCCTGTTGCAACTGCCGGGCCCCCGCCTCTCTTTCAGGAAGTTGCGTCCCGAGCGGGCATAAATTTTCAGCAGTCGAATGGTGCCGTCGGCAAGTTCTATTTCATTGAAGAGACCGGCTCTGGGTGCGCCTTTTTCGATTACAACAACGACGGACTTCTCGATTTAGTAATCGTGCAGTGCGGGCCTTATCCCTACACGCCGGTAGGTTCACCAGAGCCCCACTGCGCTCTCTACCGTAACAACGGTGATGGTACGTTCACGGACGTAACCGATGGAAGTGGGCTTGACACGTACCTCGGATATTGCCAGGGCGTTACGGTTGGGGATTATGACAACGACGGATACGACGACCTGTTCATTACAGCATTCGGCGGGAACCACCTTTTCCACAACGAGCTCGGGTCTGGAAAATTTGTAGACGTTACAGTAAAGTGCGGACTGGCAGACGACGCAGACGGTCCACGGTATGGTACCAGCGCAGCTTTTGGCGATTATAACAATGATGGCTTCCTCGATCTGTATGTGTGTTGCTACTGCCCCTGGTCGATTGCAGCTAACAAAACCTGTCAGACGCCGGATGGCCGCGAGGACTACTGCACCCCAGACGTCATGCCGCCGGCCACACACAGGCTGTATCGCAATCGCGGTGACGGCACCTTTGAGGATGTCTCAGTTGCGAGTGGCATCGATAGGCATAAGGGCCATGGGCTTGGTGTCGTTTTCCTGGATTACGACAATGATGGAAAGCTCGATATCTTTGTAGCAAACGACCTTAACATCACTTTTCTGTGGCATAACAACGGCGATGGTACGTTCACTAACGTCTCGGAAAAAGCTGGGTGTGCATATAATAATGCGGGCCAGGAAATGAGTGGGATGGGAATCGGCCTCGGTGATTTCGACCATTCTGGTCAGGAAAGCCTATTTGTTGGCAACTTCTCTATGCAGCCCAACACACTATTTAAAAATTTGGGAAACGGACAGTTTCTGGACGTGAGTAACCAGGCCAATGTTGCCATTCCCCATATGCACTACGTGACGTTTGGTGCCGATTTTATCGATTATGATGCGGATGGATGGCTGGATTTGGTCACCGCAAATGGGCATGTTACCATGTATATTGCGGAAACTTCACCCGGAATTACGTACAGGGAACCACGACAGCTGTTCCACAATAACGGCAATGGTACGTTTAGTGTGGTGACAGACCGGTTGGGGGCGTTGTCGGTGCCCATGGTATCGAGGGGACTAGCTGTGGGGGACTATGACAATGATGGCCGGCTGGATTTTGCAGTCGTAAACCAGAATGACCCAATACACCTTTACCACAACGAGGTTAATAACGGCAACAATGCAATAATCCTTAAGACTGTGGGCACAAAGAGCAATCGTAACGGGTTTCACGCCAAGCTCACATTAACCGCCGGTGCATTGCGCCTGTTCAGCACGGTTCATAGCAGTTCAAGTTACCTCTCGTTTTCAGACTCCCGGGTCTTTTTCGGTCTCGGAAAAGCCGCAATGGCCGAGTCGCTTGTTATTGACTGGCCATCGGGCATTAAGGAGACCTTCTATAATATGCGCGCGGGCAGCATCTACACGCTGACTGAGGGACATGGTATTACCGGGCAGCAGGCGTTCAGCAAACGATTGGCAACTACGTAACGGCTGTATAACAAGCTTATCTCCCTTGCCTACGTAGCCTACCTTACTTCGGGATACTTAGAAAAGAACTTCTGCAGTGCTGGCCATACTTCCTCTTTGCTGGCTATCTTCACCAGTGTGACTCGTGGCTCGTTTGCAAATGCCTCTTCGTAAGCCTGCCCCAACGGCGCGAACGATGACGACTGATTCCAACCATCGTTAGCTATTTCCCCATAGCCTATCTGGTTGCAGTACTCAGCCATCGTGCGAACCAGGTCTACGCACTCCTGGTCGCCCCAGTTGTATCCGTCAGAAAACAGAAACGGGTATATATTCCATTCGCGCGGATTGTAGCGCCGGTCTATGATGTTCATGGCAAGCTTATATGCTTCGCTCATTTTTGTGCCACCGCTGTCACCCAGCGAAAAGAAGTTGTGTTCGTCTACTTCCTTGGCTTCCGTGTGGCAGGTAATGAACACGATCTCTGCGCTGGTGTATTTTTTCTTTAGGAACCGAAGCATCCAGAAGTAAAATGAGCGACTTACATAAGCCTCGAACTCTCCCATAGAGCCAGACACATCGCGCATAGCAATTATTACTGCGTTCCTCTGAGGCTCCGTTACAATTTCCCACGTCTTGTAGCGCATATCCTCGTTGCGCACCTGCCAGCCCGGTTTGCCCTGCCGTGCGTTACGCCGGTATGCCTCAAGCAGCGTGCGCTTTCGGTCCAGGTTGCCGGCAAGGCCCCGTTTACTAATGGTATTGAATTCTGAACTTTCCGCAAGAATCTGTTTTACGCCACGTTCCTCCAGGTTTGGAAGGTGGAGGTCTTCAAACACTAAATTGGTAAGCTCTTCAATTGTCAGTTCGGCGTCGTAGAAATCAACGCCGGGAACCTGCCCGGCTTCTTTGCCAGCTCCCCGCGATGGATCGCCGGCTTTCCCTAGCACGTCGCCTGGCTTGCTCCCACCGCCTCCCTGTCCCACGCGTTCGCGTTCGCCGTTATCAAACCGTATTCTAGGTAGCTCCAGCCCGCGTATGGGTACCTTTACGATCTGGCCATTGTCTGCAGTAATAATATCCTGCTGGCTGATAATGCCGCCAAGGTTTTTTTTGATAATCTCCTTGACTTTTTCGTTGTGTCGTTCACGATCGCGCTCTGCACGGCGATGGAGGTCCCAGCTGTCGGCATTTAGTGAATTGGACATCTGTCATCCTTCCGGTTAACGGTTTAGAAGGGTTCCTACATACCGCAGCAGCTCATTAGCAGATTCTGGCGTGTAGCCCTGCTCGCGGCACATCCGGTCCACAACTTCGTTTACCTTTTTTAGCTGTTCGGCATCTGGCGTTTTAGAACTGGTCGTAATTTTAACGACATCCTTAAGGTCTGTGAACAGCTTCTTTTCGATTGCTTCCTTCAGACGTTCATCTGATGTGACTGTGAACGACTGGCCACGCCGCATGAGTGAGGCGACAGAACGCATAATTCCTTCGCGGAATTCCCGCTTCTGGTTCTCGGTAATGCCAATCTGTTCCTCAATAGACCTCATAAGCCGCTCATCTGGTTCTACGTCCTCGCCAGTAACGGGGTGTTTTACCTTTTCGCGATTGCAATATGCCTCAACGTTGTCTATAAAGTTATCCATCATCGTGCGGGCAGACTCCTCATAAGAGTAGACAAACGCACGCTGAACTTCCTTTTTGGCCGCTTCATCGAACTCTTTGCGCACTTCATCAATGAAACCAAGCAACTTGCGGCGCTCCTCCTCGTTGTTGGTGTACTCCGTTACGCCGTCGCGCAACCCACGCAGCATATCGATTGGCGTTACGTAAGACTTTCCACCCTTCACCAGTGCCGCGGATATACGGTTAATGATCAATCGTGGTGAAACGCCGTTCATGCCCTCATCCAGGAACTCATCGTGCAGTTCGCGTACCTGGCGCTGATCCCAGTCACCAACCTGCTTTTCGCCGTCATACAACTTCATTTTGGCCATTAAACTTAGACCGGCTTTACGCGATGGCTTTAGCCTTGTAAGAATGGCAAACATTGCTGCAACCTTAAGGGTGTAGGGCGCTATGTGCACGCGCGAAAGGTTCATCTCTACCCCGGGCATGCCTTCCTGAACATCACTTTGGCCAATAAGCTTTTCATATATACGCACTTCTTCACTAACTCGCAGGTTGTAAGGAACCTTCACTACAAAGATACGATCGATCATCGCCTCGTTTTCTTTATTAGAAAAGTAGGAGTTGTATTCGTACTCATTGGTATGGGCAATTACGGCTACATCGCAGTAGATTAGAGCAAATCTGCTCGCCTTTATTGTCTGTTCGCCAGCAACCGTGTTCAATTCGTAGAGGAATCGTTTCTCGGCTTTCAGCATCTCGATAAACTCCATGACACCGCGATTCGCAATGTTGAGTTCGCCGTCGAAGTTATAAGCGCGGGGATCAGACTCCTGACCATACTCTGTTAGCGCCTGAATGTTCACGCTTCCCGTTAGTTCTGCCACGTCCTGGCTCTTAGGATCGGCAGGTTTAAATGTGCCTACGCCAACGCGGGTGCGCTCACTTAAGAGAATACGCTGAATAGGAACGTTATGAATGTTGTTACCCCATTCGTGGTCTAGTCGATATCGGCAAACGGGGCGCCTCCGAACATGATCGTCCTGGC
>JAJZFK010000161.1 GCA_021805405.1 bacterium | reverse complement strand
CGATCTGTATTTCATGACTGCGGTGATATCGGATGCGATAAGCATTTCAGATTCGCCAGCCCCTATTATTAGTGGCGAATCATGACGTGCGACGACCATTGAGTCCGGCATACCTGCCCATAAGACAGCGACTGCATAGGATCCATGCACTAACTTGAGCGCATTTCGAACCGCTAGAACAAAATTGCCAGGTGACGTAAGCCTAAGCTGCTCTTCAATAAGGTGAGCTAATGTTTCGGTATCCGTATCGGAAGTAAAAGTGTGGCCCCGTGCAATAAGCTCTGCCCGTAATTGGGCGTAATTCTCAATGATTCCGTTGTGCACCACGGCTATGTCGCCGGCGCAATCACGATGCGGATGGGAGTTTGCCTCACATGGAACACCATGCGTAGCCCATCGCGTATGCGCAATAGCGATTGAAGCCGGAGCCGTTTGCGTTTGCAGAACTGTCTCGAGATTAACAATACGTCCTTCGGCTCGTATGACACTCAAACCGCCTGTCGAGATAAACGCCACACCTGCAGAGTCATAACCTCGATACTCCAGGCGCTTTAGATTACTGATAGCCGTTGAAACAGCGGGTAAACTACCCACATACCCAGTGATACCACACATATACATGCTCCCTGATTATAAAGTTGACTGCGCATGAGCTTTTATGCGCTCATTGTTAGGTTGAAGATGGTGCGGAATCAACATCCTCAAGATGGGCGCAAACGGCGCGAAATTGCGTGCCATAACCTCGCATTCGCTCTGTAAGCAGCCCGATGTCCTCCTGAAGTTCTGTGGAAATGAAATCTGTCACTAGTAAGAGCCGCTTGGCGTGAAGCGTGGATCCCCCGAAACTCCACGGATGACGCCTTCCGATTTTGAAGCTGTCAACTGCCAGAATGATTTCCGGTACGGAATGAAGTAGCTGTTTGAGGAATGCGGCTTCCTCGGCTCGATGGGAATATAGCTCAATGGCTCCGGTTGCCGTATTGAGGGTGAGCCCGCTAGCACCTACGATCGCAATTTCTGGCTGGAACGCACTACGATACTCCGGGGCGTGGAATGCACAATCGTCATCGTTGTAGATCTCTCCAAGCACCCCGGTAGAGATATCTGCCGCCACCAGTTGCAAAAGGCTAGGTACGCTGTTAGTAAACACAATGAGGTTACCGGGCGGAGTACCCTCTATGGAGCGCTTTCTAATTTCGCGGGCGACCTCAAAGGTGGTGCTTCCAGCGGTGAGTGCGGCAGCCTGGCCGTCCCGTACGTGGTTTAAAACTGTATGTGCAATCCGTTTCTTGGCATCGTGATTTTTCTCTAGCTGGTCGGTGAAATAGCCGGGGCTGTATCCTGCCCTTGCTACCATTGCTCTACCCCGCCTTACCTCAATACCGTTGCAGTTTTGCAGGAGGTCATGAAGGTGGTCCAGGTCGCGGCGAATTGTTCGCCCGTCGCATTTCAGCAGGGCACCAAGTTCGTCAACCGAATAGGAATCGTCTGCCTGTACGAGCATTTCAAGGAGGCGTAGCCTCCTGGCGTCAGCGGGTTCCGACATAATTATTGTACCACCTCGTTAAAAGTTGTCAGATATTTACGGTAACCTGTCAGAATGTGAATTTAGTTTGACAATTATACCACATGGTTTGAGAATTAATCTTTTTTGTGGTGAAATAAACTGAATTTCACTCCCTTAATTACGGAAGTTACCGGACACTGGGTGTCGCATCTTCTGGTACATGTGTACAGGTATTAAACTGATCGCCAATTGTGTTATAATAGTGTGCTCCTGAAAATACCGGTATTCATATAATATGCGGCCCTTGATAGTGAGATGCCTCCGGTCGGATTAGGAACTTCTATAGGAGATAAGTAGGCCTGCCATGAATGTACTGCGCGGCGCTATGGGGCGTTTTTCAAGGGATATGGGTGTTGATTTAGGAACCGCAAACACACTTGTGCATGTGCGGGGTCGCGGCATTCTGTTGCGTGAACCATCGGTGGTGGCAATTGATGTCACAACCAACAAAATTCTCGCGGTTGGCGAAGAGGCCAAACGCATGCTTGGCCGAACTCCTAACCGTATAAAGGCCATTCGCCCGTTACGCGATGGCGTGATTGCCGATTTCGACCAGACTGAGCAGATGATAAGGTACTTCATTCAGAAAGTACATCGTCGAAATATGTTCATGGCTCCTCGCGTCGTCATCGGGGTTCCGTCTGGTGTTACGGAAGTCGAGGAGATGGCAGTTCTGCAGGCAGCTCGCAAGGCCGGTGCAGGAGAAGCATACACTATCGAAGAGCCTATGGCCGCTGCGATTGGTGCTGAGCTTCCAGTTAGTGAGCCAACAGGTTCGATGATTGTTGATATTGGTGGAGGCACTACCGAAGTTGCCGTTATCTCCTTGCGCGGTATCGTCACAAGCCGATCAATCCGTGTTGCCGGCGATGAAATTGACGATGCAATCATCAACTATATACGGCGCAATTACAACCTCTCAATTGGTGACCGTACCGCCGAAGACGTAAAGATCAGGGTTGGCTCCGCCTACCGGTTAGAGCAGGAGCGATCGGTGGATGTACGTGGGCGCGATCTGTTGTCTGGCCTGCCAAGAAGTGTTCCAATTTCCAGTGTAGAAATCCGCGAAGCCATACAGGAGCCAATCAACGCAATTGTGGAAGCCGTGAAAGAGACACTGGAAACTACGCCCCCAGAACTCGCCTCGGATCTCTACACATGTGGAATAGTCCTCGCGGGTGGTGGTGCGCTGTTGGAAGGTTTAGATCAACTCCTTTCCCGTGAAACCTCAATGCCTGTCCACATTGCCCCCGATCCGCTCTCCTGCGTTGTTTTAGGCACTGGCCGATACCTCGAGGAGCTGGAAACGAACCCACGAATGCGGCGTGCCCTGCGCGCTGTATAATTTCGGGCCCCGCTTTAAAGGAGCTATTGGACTGTGACAGCCGGACGAACTGGACCTGTGCTTCGTTACATGCCGTTTGTCCTGCTTCTTATTGCTGGCACATTGCTGGGTATCGTCCACGATAGGGCAGCGCGCCAAGGTAAACTAGATCCTGTTTCATCCCTCGTGAGAACGGTCATATCCCTCCCTGCAAACGCGACATCATCTACAACTCGATGGTTCTCCCGTGAGTTTGGCTGGATTCCCCACGGCTACAGGCTTGAGGCGGAAAACCGCTCGCTCAGCGCTCGAGTTACCGCACTTGAGATGGCCAACACCAGTCTTAAGCAACAGGCACTCACCGGGCAGAGACTTGCGGCTGATCTGGGCATTGTGAGTACCCATACGCCAAAGCCCGAAGTGGCTCAGGTCATTGCACTTCGACCAGATCCCAATTTTGAAACCATAATTATAAACCGTGGGTCAAATTCTGGTATTAAGGTTCACGATGTCGTCATCACCCCCATTGGGCTAGTGGGCCAGGTATACGTAGTGAATAGCAGCACGGCAGGGGTTGTCCTGTTAACGGATCAAAATGGCATGGTGAGCGCCAGGGTTGAACGAGCCAATTCACGGGCAGTAGGAATCTGCCGCGGAAACTATACCGACACGATTGTGATGAACGACTTGTCTGCGGAGGCGGATATTCATCCCGGTGACCGCATAGTAACTGCTGGATATGGTGTTTTTCCCCCCGGTATTCCAATCGGTACTGTTCTTTCTGTAGCCCTCGATCAGGGACAGATGAACAAGGTTGCCGTCATTAAACCTTTCGTAGACTTTGGGGCGCTTGATGAGGTGATCGTGCTGAGATGACTCCTTACACTCGCCGACTACTGGTAATTCTCGTGGCGCTTGTAGTTGCCATCGTGCTGCAAATGTCGACAGCGACCAGCGCGCTCATATTCGGGGCCCAGGTTGATCTTCCGCTGTGTGTGGCGATAGTTGGTTCTATGTTGTGCGACGTAAACACGGCATCCGCGGTTGGGTTTACGAGCGGTCTGCTGTTAGCGGCCGTTGCAGCACCGCCAAATGGAGGTTTCGGCAGCATCATTGTAAGCCGCACGATTATATGCTTTGTAATCGGGTGGCTAGAGAGCAGAATTGTAAGGGACAGCGCAGTACTAGCACCCCTATTTGGCGTCACTGGAACGATGTTGTGTGCGGTGCTCTTCTTTGCGTTTGATCCGCAAAAAGACACTTCGCATTGGGCACGCGTAATGACTGGTACGGCAATTTATGACGGTCTTGTCTCGGTGCCTCTTTTCTACCTTTTGCGTAAACTGGCCGGCAGAGACTACAGCACCGCACTGGCGTAGCATGAAATACACCGTTGGGTGGGTATTAATCGGGTTGACTGGTTGCGAAGGTAATGGGCCGCAACCTGCCTACCAGTTGAAACGTAAAACTAGACGCGTGTGAGGAAATGCACCTATTTCGCGATTAGGTAAAGTTGAAATGAGCTTGCTCGTTTCAGGATGGGAAGGTAACAGTTATGACGGTAGTCTCCTCGTTAGAAGACGCGGTGGAATTTGCAGAAAATCCCGAGCCGCGTTGTCCGTGTGTTCTTCTCCTTGATACCAGTGGTTCCATGAACGGACCTGCAATTGATGCACTAAATGCTGGTTTAAAATCGTTTAAGGATGAGCTTGTAAAGGACACGCTCGCCGCAAAGCGAGTGGAGGTCGCAGTTATTTCCTTCAACAACGACGTAACACTTGTTCAGGATTTTGTAACTGTCGATCAGTTTGATCCTCCTACACTCACAGCAGGAGGCATGACACACATGGGGGCCGCAATTAACCGGGCTCTCGATATTATTAGTGCACGAAAATCGCAGTATAGGCAGAATGGCGTCTCCTACTACCGGCCGTGGGTATTTATGATTACTGACGGCGCACCACAAGGTGAACCAGAATCGTTAGTGGAGCAGGCGGCACAGCGCATTCACACCGACGAAACCGACCGTAGAGTAGCATTCTTCGCGGTAGGTGTGGAGAATGCAGACATGGCGCGACTAACCAGCCTCGTTGTGAGAACGCCGGTGAAACTGGTTGGTCTCAACTTTGTAGAGATGTTTGTATGGCTTTCTGCGAGCATGCAGAAGGTGTCGCAATCCCGTGTAGATGAACAGGTTGCTCTTCCACCTCCAGGTTGGGGGACGGTCTAATGCCCTGGCAGGTAATGGCCTCATCGGTTGCCGGCTCCAGCCACTCCCGCCATGGTATGCCCTGTCAGGATGCCTTCAGCTGGAAGGAACTGGCGGGTGGTCGGGTTGCAGTGGCTGTAGCAGATGGCGCAGGTTCAGCGGAATGTGGCAGGCAGGGCGCGGAAATTGCGGTTCAATCAGCAATTTGTACACTTGCTCAGGAGCCTGGGGTAGCACCTAAGACGAGCAATGAAGCACTATATTCTGCGCTTGGTGATGCCAGATCTGCAATTGCTAATGCGGCGGAACTGGCTGGGCTTTCTATTAAGTCCTTTGCCTGCACGTGCATCCTGGTGATATCAGGAGCTGACGAAACTGTTGCTCTGCAAGTAGGCGATGGTGCTGTAGTGCTGGATAATCTCGAGGGCCTTGTAGCTTTAACTACACCACCGAAGGCTGAATATGCTAACGAGACCGCCTTTCTAACGAGTGATGACTGGCTCTCGGTAGCGCAGTTTGGGCACATGCGCGGCGAGACCCACCACATCTGTGCGCTAACTGATGGGCTACAGCGGCTTGCATTGGAATTTCCTGCATGTACGCCGCACGCGGGATTTTTTCGGCCGCTGCTAACCTTCGCGAATTCACGGCCCAATGATGGCAATTCACAGTTGGAGGCGTTTTTAAAATCACCACGCCTAGCCGACCGTACCGATGACGATGTCACTCTGGTCATAGCAAGTGCCATACCTAAATGAGGCTTGTTCGGCAGTCAGACGGTAGCAGAATTCTCGTCAATCCACAGGAAACATTGGGCAAGGGCGGCGAGGCGCTGGTATTTCCTGTGCAGGAAATGCCCACAGTATGCGCCAAACTTTACCACGATCCCACCGATAGCCAGATGCGGAAGCTGGCGGTTATGCTGG
>JAJZFK010000115.1 GCA_021805405.1 bacterium | reverse complement strand
ATGCATGGGTGAATGCTGGAAGTCGTGCAATCTGGTTAAAGGTGTTCACATCAGTCAGCAAGCCGGATACCACACCTTTCACGTCCTTAAACCTGATTGTACGACGGTAGTCGCCCGGCATATCTGTGGGCAGTATGCCTTGCTCAAGCCAGAGTCGGCCCAAACCAATGTTGCCTACTATTTCTCCTAGCGCTCCAGATGTGTCGTCCATTGAAAGTGCCTGGCAATACATGTGCCACAAACTGAACCAGAATTCATAAGCTGAGAGGTCATCCTTCAAGCCTAACCAGCTGCGTACAGAGTGCCAATCCTTCTCCACAGTGTTCACGAGGTAAGCAAGAGCCTTATACGCACCAGCACCGATATCCCGAGCCATTTGCCGGTTCTGGTCACCGACCGCAAGTTGCCCGCGGCCAATGTCGATCTGGAATGGCGCGTTTACTGCAAAACCAGCTCCTTGGTGTGCCCCGCGAACTGGCGCAGTAACCCAGAACGTTGGGAGTGTTTTGGGTAATGGCTCAAAGCCATGCTCGTTAACACCCAGTACCAGGGCACAGCCGTTGTTTATGCCGCAGTTTATTTTCAACATAATCGATTTTGGTTTGCCTGGTACCGTGACCTCAGCGATGTCGATACCAGTGCACAACGGCGTCGGCCGCACCTCCCATTCGTAGGTATCAGTCCCTTTTTCGAAGGAGATCCTGATTCTGCGAATTTCGCGAGCGAATCCAGGTAATATGCCCGCAGTTTTCCTAAACTCCTCTATAAGCTCGTCGCTAGTCACACTGTCGCTTAACGGTGCCTCGATCACGGTAATGATTCGATCCTTTAACGCGCCAATTGCTTCAGCCTGTTTACGCAAACGCGTTACATTTGCAGCATCCAAGAGCTTTGGATACGCACCACCCACTATTTCAACCGAGAGTTCACCGCTCAGGATACGGGGTACATCCGATGCGATAAAAATGCTCTTAAAGCCGAGGCCGAACTTGCCGGTGACCGCACCGGCTTGTCGGTTCTTATCGGATGTGGATAAAACGAGCATTTTACTTAAATCCTGGTCGTAACCAAGGTGGACGCACTCGTCGCGTGTCTTCCTGGTGCCATAGGTTGCGTTAATCGGTCGACCAGCGTGAAACAAGCGAACGGCTTGTTCGTCAATCTGCACTTCGAAGTGACTGCAAACGTCGTCGCCATTGAGTTCGCGCAATTCTGCCAAGGCGTCGTCCGCGTTCTGGAATATTTCAAACGGTATTGATTGGGGGTTATATTGCGCTTGTTTTATCTTCTCACGAACGGCAAGAAGTATATCATTGCAAAAGTCGTTGTCGGTTTCAAAGAGGTCGTACAGTTCTTTCGTAAGCTCTTCAAACTTTGGTGAATGTTCATTCACCATAGAGAGAAGCGCGGCATGTTCATCGTGATCGTTTCCCCCCCTTTCTACGCGGTCCAGGGCAAGTTGCTGTTCAATTGCGCGCCAGCTGTTGCACAGTTTTACCATCCGCGAATCGCTTGCCAATGCTAGCTGTTTGCCGTAAAAAAAGGCATTGTGCAGGATTACGTGCTGGGCCACTCGGACATCCACCTGATTTGTGTCACTTACGAGGCGCCATAGCTCATCGACTTTGCACTGAGGGCGACGGTAAACTGATTCAAGGACAACCTGCACTGCGTCCTCCAAAAGGCGGTGAGCGGCTTCTTTGGAGTCTATTGGGACGGCAACTAACGGTAATCGCGCCATCCTGAAATTGTCTTTGAGAGTTGGCCGAATTCGTTTGTCTTCAAAAATACTGGTTGGTGTTTGGGTCGCGTCTACCTCAATGGGTTTACCTAGTAGGTTCAAAACCTCTATTTTTGAGCCCTGGTTCCTTGTAACTACAATTTGTACACGCTGGGCTGCCATACTCTTGTGGACATCTTCCGCCGCGCCTGCCGCCGTGCTACCTTGGATGGCAACCCATCCATGCAACCGTCCTCGAAGCGAACTAACGGGCGCAAACGAGCCAAGGTGACTATCAGCAAGCTGAACAATTTCAGGGTCGTCGCCCAAGAGCGCAAGAAAGACGCCAATGAGTTCGCGCTTCACTTTGCCCTCCCAAGCGGCAAAATACTCGTTTAGTGCGGTTGCAGGACTTTGATCCTGGGGGACATTTGCTGTGTCATGCGTACTGCCGATGCCGTTAGCTGAAACTTCACCGTCGTTGATTAATCTGCTCACCATGTGCTGGTGGTTAGCGTCTATCTTCCATTCGTCGCTCGCTTGAGGAAAGTCGTCGGTGCATAGCTCTGCGCAGGAGCGCCACACGCCTTTACGGTTAAGAAGCTGGACCTCTTGTAATAGCTCCGAAGTGCCTCCTTCAATAACGCACTCCCGCAGTAGTTGGTCGGCTAGCCATCTTGTATGTTCATCTGGTACGGCACTGTGCTGCTGCAGCCTCACAACTGCGTCTGTTAGAGCGTTGATATCTGTGCGGCTACTAATTGCTTCTACAACGTCCTCGATATACTCAGAATATTCATCGCATTTGGTTATCGATTTTAGTAGGGTTAGGCCTGGCATTGGTGGATCAATGTTGGGAAGGTGGCCCATCAATTCTCTGGATACTACTAAGTCATGCCTATCGGCATCTTGCCTATCGCTGTCGAAAGTTTCACCTTTCGCATTGCATCGTGGCCACTTCCCGACGTGGTACCGGTCAGCCGCCTCCGCGACTGCTTTGCACAGCAAATCGAAGGACGTATTTGTGGAGGGGAAAAGGCAACACTGTACCATGGCAAATGCATCATGGTCCCGTACCTTAGTTGCCAACTCGCCAGGTTCGTGAACGTTGAGGCCCGCCCATGTAGCGTTTGCTACGATATCCGCGACGATATCCTGAATGTCCGCAAGGTTCACAATCGTGTCCGGTGCAGTGGAGGAACCGTTACGTACCAGAGGTAACCAAGGGATTGACTTAAGATTGGCAATGATCGAATGGCCTGATGCATTTTGATAGCGATCTGCGGCGTTCGAAAATTCCTCACCCAAGGCCATAATTGCATCTAGTATTTCAGGGTAGAACCCCTCAGGTTTAGGTTGTTTGAGCGCGATTTTGATGGTTGTCCAATGAGTGTACGCCCGGATTTCGTGATCGTTATAGGTTTTCACCAGGTCACCACCGGGTTTCAGCAGCGTGACGAGGCTTGCAATGCGATCGGGTACAGCAACCCCGGTGGTTCCAGTTAAGAACGCATTTTGAGCATCTAGTATGGGTACAAGGGAACCATCTAAC
Organism: bacterium; assembly: GCA_021805405.1. Classification (GTDB taxonomy): domain Bacteria; phylum Armatimonadota; class Chthonomonadetes; order Chthonomonadales; family Chthonomonadaceae; genus JAJZFK01. Next base: position 2,771 of record JAJZFK010000115.1, on the reverse strand, counting down.
GTTTTGTGATACGGCAACGCATACCAGGTTGAAACGGCACATGAATTTTCTGTGAATAATTTCTTGAGGATGAGCGTTTGCTCGTCCTCATTTAGAGCTAGTGTGCCAAGGCAACTAACGTCACTGCATATTTCTCGTTCAAGTTGCGCCGTATTCATTGTGAATACTTTGAGTTCATCCTTGTCATCTGGGCTAAGCAATTTCAACGCTACTTCGCTGAGTACCCGCCAATCCTGTGATTTTTGAAGCAATATGTGGTTCAATACCTTCGAGAGTACGCTGCGCTCATCATCGTCTTCACCGGTAACATCGTATAGCGGTAGGTCCCCACTGTCCTCTGCGAAACCATGCAAGAGGTATCGCATTTCGTTTTTATAACCGGCAAGCCATTGGTCGCCCTTAAGGAGTCTTCTTAGTACTGGCAGCCTGCTATCAAGGCTGCTCAGGGGTGGGCGACTTTTTAGGCAATTGATGACAAATTCTTCATTACATCGCGGGACCGAATCAAGGCGAAGCTTAGCAAGAGCAGCATCATCCACGTTGTTTGGCACGATGGCACATTGCAATCTGGGAACAGTTTTGGTTAATGCCGTTAAAAGTTCTACCTCTTGAAATATTGGGCTCTTAACCAGTAGATTCGCTCGCAATCTATCCCGAATCTCGGGTAGGTTCAACATTTCTTGACGCCCATCAACAGTCACTGGAAAGCACTTTGTGAGCGAGATGGATCCGCCTGGGTCTGAGCCGTTGAGGTTTTTCTCCCCTAACGATTCAACGACAAACCCGCCAAAAAGCCAGTGGGCACGGTCACTCATCTTCTGTTGGGCAGACCAGGCGAGGAGGAGGTCTGCTTCTACAAACGTGAGTGGATTATTTTTCTCTTCCTTCGTGGGTACGGTAAGACGCGTTTGTAGAGCCTTGGACAATGAACGAAATTCTGGGCCAAGACTTTTGGCGACATCCCATGGAATGAACAGGCAGCGCGACGAATCTAGCTGCTCAATCAGCGGCGCTAGTAAAGCTTGAAGATCTTCAAATGCTACCTCGGCTAGAACATCCCGCAAAAAGGCCTCGAGCCTGGTTTGTGTTGGTCCATTCAGGGGCCGATAAGCGTTAAGCATGGCTCCCAAAAATGTGAGGCCATCACCATCCAGTATATATTTCCGACCACTCTTTTCATTCCATGTTGTCTGAATAGAAGTAATTAGAAGCGGAAGCTCTGGCAGCAAAGACCCAGGTGTCATTGCTGTAATGCGAGGATCACCTTGCTGTACCAATATTCTTCGTGCTGCAACCGCCTCCAGAGCGGGCATCAACTTAAACGGGGCCAGGCGGTCGGTTGGTTTCGGCACCTCAAGGTATTCGGTCATTCTAGGTACCAGCCGCCATTCAACGGTTAAACCGTCGGGTTTTCGTGCTGGCAGCCACGACCACTCTCCGCAAACAGCCTCCAATTCCTCCTTGAAATGTTTGTTGATCTGTTCGGTGATGGCCACAACTTCGGTGTTTGTTAATTGCAAGGTGCGATTGGCGATACTCAGCGCTTGAAGTAAAAGCGGGAATTGCAGCCGTTGCCGTAGCTGTTCGTTCCAGTCATATTTGACGCGGCTTTGCCCGGATTCTGGAGGTTTTACAAGCGCATTCCGCCCGGAATCGATGAAGAAGTACCCATGCATCATCAGGGTAAGGGCAGCGGGCCAGACCATGGTTTCCTTGATATTCAGCGGCAAGAACACGGCATCGGTGATGCTCAAACCTGGCTTAACCTCGGGGCAATCAACGAATTTACCGAAAACAACGGCAACGTGCTGGTCAGCTTTATCCTTGCGAGTGACGGTTTCCCCATTTTTATCAATGGTGGCTATTTCCGGCCACTTGGCGTCTTCTTTTAGCCTATTAAGCTCGGGAAGGTTCGCAAGTTGCTCGGTTGCGTGCCATTCATAAACCCAACTTGCTCCGGCCGCTGCCGAAAAGGTTGCCTTACCGCCAAATTCTACGGCGCTAAAGGCTACCGATTCACTTCGGTATGCTGTGCGGCTCTCAGCACTGTCGGTTCGTATTAGAGAATAGGTACTGTTTACAACTCCGTTTGGTAACGCCTGCTTTATATGGACACGTGATATTGCTTTCAACATCGGCATTATTGCCGCAATTTGAGGCGCGTTAGAAACATTGCACATCTCATCAGCGTTCGGGTAGCTATGTGATATAGGTGATGTGTCCCCGTGTAGTTCATTCGTTCTAAGCGGTATCCAAAGACAGAACCACCTTGTCATTTCAGGTACCACTGCAGAAACCGCGTCGGTAATCTGCGCAATCAGGCTCCCGTTATCGCTGCAGAACCAATCCTCGTGGTGTCTTGATCCTTGCCATGGGTTAAGAATTGGATCGTACGCCTGGGTGCTCATCGCCTCCTGGTTTTGCGATCCCAGGAAAAAGAAAGCTTCGCATAGGTGAAAAACGCTTTTGAGCCCTTGGCCGAATTTACCTACAGCCTCTTTATTATCGCCCTTTGCACCGACGCCCTTGTATGGAATTGCTTCGTAATCTGTTTTCACATAATTACCGTCATTTATCACCAATAAAGCAGGAAAGCCGAGGAGGGGATGAGATGGTTTCTTTATACCAGGATGGCTGCAGGTAACGATGGTTGTTGCCCTCGAATCATCTGCATTCTGTATCAGTTCCTTTAAAACACTGGACGCAACGTACTGTTCGTTAAGCAGGTTACGAAGTTCGGCGATATCCGCCTCTGGCGTGTGCTTCATGCC
>JAJZFK010000049.1 GCA_021805405.1 bacterium | reverse complement strand
CGAGTTTCAGTTGAGCATCCGACGTCTCATGGAGATTGGCTGTTACCGTGGTATCCGCCATCGCCGAGGTCTGCCTGTAAGGGGACAGCGAACCAAGACCAACGCCAGGTACCGTAAAGGTCCCCGTCGTGCGGTTGCCGGCAAGAAGAAACCTAAGAAGTAGGAGAGCAGCATGGCAAATAAGCAGTCGACGCGCGCTGGCACCAACAGGCCCAAGTCGCGTGAAAAAAAGAACGTTGCCGAGGGCATTGCCCATGTGCAATCTACGTTCAACAACACATTGGTCACTATGACCGACCGAAATGGCAACACGTTATCCTGGGCAAGCTCAGGTAGTGTCGGCCTTTTCAAGGGTACGCGCAAAGGTACTCCGTTTGCCGCACAGGTCGCATCGGAGCGAGCTGCGCGAGCGGCAATGGAACATGGTCTGCGCCGCGTTGAGGTGTATGTGAAGGGCCCGGGTTCTGGGCGCGAAACAGCTATTCGCGCACTGCAGAGCGTTGGGCTGGAAGTCACTCTCATTAAGGACGTGACGCCCATACCTCATAACGGCTGCCGCGCACCCAAGCGCCGCCGAGTTTAACTAGCTGGTCCAATCCAGCGACAGTCAGGTGCAGGGGTGGATGACACAGTTTCATCTGCGTAAACACCCGACGGTACAGTGATGTTTAAACTGTTACCGCCTGTCACTTGTCGGCAACGTATTTATAGACGCCCACAAGGAGCATCGTAAACAAGAATGGCAGATAATCACGACCCCAGGTGTCGGCAGTGCCGGCGAGAAGGAGCGAAGCTCTTTCTTAAGGGCGACAAGTGCTACACCAAGTGTACGCTTGACAAAAGCAAAGACGGAAAAACACGCTGGCGCGACAAGCCACCAGGTTGGGGCAGCGCAGCCAGCCAGCAGAACTCAAACTTCCAGAAGAAGATTACAGAGTATGGCCAGGAGCTTCGGGAAAAGCAGAAACTTCGCCGTATCTACCGTGTTCTTGAAAAGCAGTTCCGAAATTACCTCACAGAGGCCCAACGCCTTCCAGGTGTTACCGGCGAAAACCTTCTTCGGTTGCTTGAACTGCGCCTCGATAACGTGATCTACCGGCTAGGTCTTGCCTCTTCTAGAGCCCAGGCACGCCAGCTTGTAACACACCGCCACTTTACGGTGAATGGTACAAGAGTTAATATCCCCTCTTACATCGTTCAGGCTGGCGACATTATTGGCGTTCATGAGAGCATGGCCCGCAATGGCGGCTTAAAGGAAGCAAGAGAGCGGCTTCACAAGCGGTCTCTACCCGCGTGGCTGGAAATCAACAACAATACTCTTGAAGGTCGCGTTTTGGCACCGCCAGAACGAGATCAGATAGATACCAGCATCCGCGAACAGCTCATTATCGAATTCTACTCGCGCTAAGGTGTATTTTACCGGGTCGTCCTTGAGTGATGGCCCGGAAACAAGGAGAGTGAAATATGTACGAACACCCGACCATCCAGACGCGCGAAGCTACCAGTACTTACGGTAAGTTTGTGGTAGAGCCACTGGAACGAGGGTACGGTGTAACTCTTGGTAACTCCCTGAGAAGAGTGTTATTATCATCCATACCAGGAGCAGCGATTACTTACGTTCATATCGATAAGGTGCTGCACGAATTCTCTACGATACCAGGAGTTAAGGAAGACACTACTGAGCTGCTTCTTAATCTTAAGGAAGTAGCAGTCAAAATTCTGCACGTACCAGGCGAAGCATCAAACCAAGAGCCGCGTACACTAACCGTTAATCGAAGTGGTGCAGGTAAAGTGACAGGTGCGGATATTGAATGCCCATCAGACGTTGAGATTGTTAATCCGGAAGTATACCTGGCATCTATATCCGACGACTCTCATTCACTTTGCATGGAACTAACCGTTGGAATTGGACGAGGTTACGTTCTTCCCGACCGCCTGGAAGGTCGTAGGGACATTAGTATTGGTACGATCCCAATAGGTGCAGCGTTCACGCCAGTTCGCAAAGTGAACTTCGTCGTTGAGGCAACTCGCGTAGAGTCGGACACTAATTTCGAGCGATCGGTCATCGAGATTTGGACCAACGGTGCAATTTCACCGGGCGAATCGATGGCCGCTGCTGCTCGCATACTTGTGGGGTACTTCAAGCGCTTTGCAGAGTTTGAAGATGCAGGTCTGCCGCCAATGCTCACCATTGAAGACGATACCATACCTGGCATTGAACTTGCACCAAATGTACGCAACTCGCGGATTGAGGAGTTGGACTTTGGCGTAAGAACCTACAACTGCTTAAAGAAGGCGAGTATCCTTACGATTTCTGACCTGGTGAATTACCAGGAGAGCGATCTTATGCAGATTCGCAACTTTGGCAGGAAATCACTCGCTGAAGTTCGCGAAAAACTGGCAGAACTGGGACTTACCCTGCGCGGTGGCGCAACAGTCGATCTGGGTTCCTTGGATGGCGACTCGGACGGCGACAACGACTGAAAGGAATTTATAAATGCGTCATCGTAAGGCATATCGCAAATTTAGCCTGCCCAGCGATCAGCGTCGAGCACTGCTAAAGAGCCTCACACGCAACCTGCTGCTAAATGATAGAATAGTAACAACCGAAACCAGGGCAAAAGAAGTACAGCCTATTGTTGAGAAGCTCGTTACCATGGCTCGCAAGGGTGGTAAGGACGCTACAGTAGAAATGCAGCTTCACACGCGCCGTATGGTTCGACGATACGTCGACAGCAATATCGATGAGTTCGTTCGCGATCCAGACCATAAGGGGCCAAAGGGCGGCGCAAAGATTGCCCGTAATCCCTATTACGTGGTACCACGCCTCTTCGAGGTGATTGCACCACGCTACATGGACCGACCAGGTGGCTACACACGTATCACCAAAATTGGTTTTCGCCGCGGCGATGCAGCGCCAATAGTGCTGCTCGAGTTCGTTGAGGGCTTGGAAGTTGCACCAGCGGAAGAGGTAGTGACGGCTACGCCTGAGGGCCGCAAGAGCCTTTTTGGCCTGGGCCGACGCCGCAAGTAACTAATTAGCACCTGATGACTCAACTGATGCCGGAGTCCACATTTAGATTAACTGTAGAGTACGATGGCACGAATATGGCGGGTTTTCAGGCGCAAAGCGGTGTGCGCACAGTACAGGGTGAGCTGGAAGCGGCTATCCTCAAAATAATTGGGGTGCCTGTGCGAGTAACTGGTGCGGGCAGAACCGACACGGGTGTTCACGCACTCGGCCAGGTGGTAAGCTTCCGATGTTGGTCACGGGTTCCTGTAGAGCGTATGCCTGCTGCACTGAATGGTGCGCTCCCGCAGGACGTAAGCATAAGAGAGGCGCGTGTAGAGGCTGATAGCTTCAATGCGAGGTTTTCGGCCACCGCAAGGCGGTACTGCTATCTCACTTTGAATAGCAGCCACAGATCGGCACTACACGGCCGGTTCACCGGGCAGTGCGCGAAACCTTTGAATGTAGCAGCCATGAGGGAAGCAGCAGAGTGGTTGAAAGGTGAGCAGGATTTCTCATCTTTTGCTACGCAGCTTGTGCCTGGTGAACCTACGTGCAGGTTCGTGCGACGGGTGCAGGTGCACCGACGTGGTAACCTGGTCGTGCTTCACATAGAGGCCAATGCCTTTCTGCGCGGTATGGTCCGTGCTATAACCGGTACTCTGTGGGAGGTTGGCTCTGGCAAGCGCCTGCCATCTTCTATGCCAGAGCTGCTGGCAAACCGGGACAGACGGCTTGCGGGTGCAGCAGCCCCTGCCAAAGGCTTGTGTCTGGTAGGCGTGCGGTACGGTGATGTGGCGGCACAGAGCTGGAATAAACGGAATATCAACAATGGTTAAATCTGGAAATTACGCCTGGAATATGGCGCGTGAACGATTGAGGAGACAGAAATGAAAACAACCGTGTCCGCACGGGCAGAGGATATGGAGGCCCAGCGCGTCTGGTATGTGATGGACGCGGCGGAGCAGCCACTCGGTCGGCTTGCCGTTGAAGCTGCGAAGGTTCTTCGTGGCAAGCATAAAACGATATTTACACCGCACGTTGATACCGGCGACTACGTCATCATCATCAATGCGGATAAGGTAGCCCTTACTGGTAAGGGTAAGGCTGGCGAACAGATCTACCACCACAGCGGATGGCCAGGCGCTCTCAAATCAGTTGCGCGTATGCGTGAACTCGAGCGCAGCCCGGAGGACGCTATCCGCCGTGTTGTTCGTGGCATGGTGCCGCACAACAAGCTTGGCGATGCAATTATCAAGAAGCTTAAAGTATATCGTGGTGACCAGCATCCACACTCGGCCCAAAAGCCGGTTGCGTTTGTGGGCAACCCAAGTCTGAAGGGAGCGGAATAGTGGCCGAAGCAGTTCGCTACTACGGTACAGGAAAACGCAAGGACGCTGTTGCGCGTGTATGGCTTCAGCCGGGTACCGGCAAGGTAACGATTAACGACAGACTTGCCGAAAAATACTTAGGACGCCGGGTATTGGCGCACCTCATTCATCAGCCGTTTCGCATTACGGAAACAGAGGGCCACTATGATGTTGTTGCTCACTGCCACGGCGGTGGGCTTTCCGGGCAGGCCGGCGCAGTTCGCCATGGCATTGCCAAAGCCCTTCTTGAGGTTAATCCGGAACTGAGACCCGGGCTACGCCGAACCGGCATGCTTACTCGCGACCCACGCGTGAAGGAACGGAAGAAGTACGGACGCAAGAAAGCAAGACGAGGCTTTCAGTTCAGCAAGCGATAGACCGCTGGATGGATTTGGATGTACGTTAAGCTGTCTCCTAAATCTCGTAGACCATACCGCAGAACGCTCTGTTCTGCGGTACTGGTCTGCGTTTGCATTACAGGTGTGGCAAACCATGGGGCGGCCGACACATCCATCACGGTAAATCTGCCCCCGTCAGCAGCTGCCCGGCAGCTCGCTCATCAGCTTGCCAAAGCCGACATGCAGCGAAAGAGTGCGCAGCACCAGGACCGCCTCACGAGGTATAGCTCCCCGCCATCACGGGGAAGCGAGCAGCGCAATATCATAGTTGGTAAATTGGGTGAGATAGTCGCTGCTGCCGTCATTCATCGCGAGGCACGTTGGAACAGCCGCACAATCTGTTCAGCAACTGCTGGTACGTATGTTGCCATCAAGCAGCAGTCTGGCAGTTGGGACGGTATTCTCATGGAGGATGGCACGATAGGTTGGCTGCAGGATGCGAATATTCAACATATGGATGGCTCTGCGGTTCTAGCGCAGACTCCCCTGCTGGCCCTTGATTCAGCAGCAAAGAATAAGGATGTATTTCCCCACGGTACTAGTCCGCTATTTAACAGCTCGCCGTACAAACTCATGCAGATAGCCTACGGCTTCCTGGGAGTTCCTTATGAGTGGGGTGGCAACACGCACCAGGGCATAGACTGTTCTGGCTTTGTAAAGAGGGTTTTCGCTGCGTTGGGCTATGAGCTGCCGAGAACTGCTGATGAACAGATTGACGTGGGAGTACCAGTGCTGCCGGAAGACCTGCGCTGCGGCGACAGACTCTACTTTGAACTGAGCCGTGATGGTAGTCGTGTTAAGCATACTGGAATTTATTTGGGCAACGGGTATTTCATCCACTCGTCGGTTACGCGGCATGGGGTTGCAATTAGCAACCTCGCTACCCCTATCTGGCGCAATCTGTTTGTATGCGCCAGGCGGTAGGTAGCCCCACCACTCCGCACAACCGTCACGCAAATTCACTACTGACACCCTGTACGCACAGAGCGGTATACCTATTGACAGCAACTACCACACATTGCGGTCGTTTCCGCAAACCCGGCGTACACTGCTGCGCTCTTGCCTTCGTCGTGCAAACATAGCACAAACGCGCTGGAACCAATAGGCTCCTCCCTCAATTTCGTCTCACGGCATCTCTTCGCGACTGCGAGCGCTTCTAATTTGGGTAAGCAGGTTGGGAATAGACGTTGGGACGGCGGGGTGATCTGAAAAAGCCTGTTGCAGATATGGCCACCAGTGATAATCCGTAAGGTAGGAGAGATCAAAGATCAT
>JAJZFK010000188.1 GCA_021805405.1 bacterium | reverse complement strand
GAGGACAAGGGTAACGCGAAGATTTGGGAACTGATGGACGCGGTTGACTCCTACATCCCCACGCCAGAGCGTGAGATGGACAAGCCGTTCCTGATGCCTATTGAAGACGTGTTCACCATTACCGGTCGCGGTACAGTAGTAACCGGTCGCGTTGAGCGCGGTACCCTTAAGACCAACGAGCCAGTTGAGATCGTGGGCTTGCGCCCAACCCGCCAGACAACAGCAACGTCGCTTGAGCAGTTCCACAAGATCTGCGACACCATTTTTGGTGGCGACAATGCGGGTATTCTTCTGCGCGGTATCAACCGAACGGACGTGGAGCGCGGTCAGGTTATTTCCAAGCCTGGCAGCATCAAGCCACACACCAAGTTTCAGGGTGAGATCTACATTCTTACCAAGGAAGAGGGTGGCAGGCACAAACCGTTCCATGACGGGTACAGGCCGCAGTTCTACTTCCGTACAACGGACGTAACCGGCCAGATGCACCTGCCCGAGGGTGTTGAGATGGTAATGCCTGGCGACAACGTTCGCATCACGGCCGAACTCATCCAGCCCATCGCAATGGAAGAGGGCCTAAGGTTTGCAGTTCGCGAAGGTGGCCACACAGTGGGTGCCGGAGTTGTAACCAAGGTCTTCGAGTAAATTACATAGGAAGCGCTGGTTCTTGATGAGCCAGCGCTTCGAACACATCAGTTCGCCCAGCCGTATAAACTGCAGGCCAGGCGTGAAATGGATGGAAAATTATGGCTGGTAAGGAAACACGGGTGATTGTAGTAATGGCGTGCACCGAGTGCAAATCCAGAAACTACACCACATCCAAGAATCGAACAACGCAGCGGGAGCGACTTGAGCTCAAGAAGTATTGTGCACGACCGGCTTGCCGCAAGCACACCATGCATCGTGAGGCCAAGTAGCGGGTTAGGCAGGTGCGCGCGGTGGCACCAAATCCTAGGGGTATAGCTCAGTTGGTAGAGCAGCGGTCTCCAAAACCGCAGGTCGGGAGTTCGAGCCTCTCTGCCCCTGCTTAGTATTATGGTAACACGGGCTGCCAGGTGCCCGTAGAGTAAAGCCGGGCATGTGCGGTGCATTAATAGCTGGCCGCACGACGAAGGATGATAACATGGCGGTTGAAAAGACGCTAAAGCCGGCGACTGGTTCTGGCGAGGATATCACCCGGAAAAGTGAAAGCTTTTTGAGGGGGGTATGGACCGAGCTAGAGAAAACTACGTGGCCTACGCCTCATGAAGTCAAGCGACTTACCTCTGTAGTAATTGCCATTATTGTGCTGCTGGGCTTTTATATGGCTGTTCTTAACTCTGTTCTGGAAGTTATTTTTAACTGGATCGCCCGAATATAGAGGGCGTGCTAGCGCGGTCAGCAGGGCCTGAAAGGCGATGGGAGCAAATGCAACGACACTGGTATGCCATTCATACCTTCTCTGGGCACGAAAATAAAGTAGCCACTAACATCCTGAGGCGCGCAGAGACCATGAATCTGCGTGAAAAAGTCACCCGGATACTCGTGCCTACCAAGCCGGAGCTTAAGGTACGTAATGGCAAGAAGACGGAAGTTAATACCAAGCTGTATCCCGGCTACGTCTTAATTGAGATGGTTCTAGACGAAAACACCTGGTTTTTAGTAAAATCAACTACTGGGGTTACAGGCTTCATTCCTTCAGGTGGTAGACCAGTTCCTCTGCAGGACCATGAAATCCGAGATATTATTGAGGCAGTGGAGGGTAAAGCCGCAGCACCTGTCGCCAAGTTTGACAAGGGCGAGGTTGTGCGCGTGGTTTCTGGCCCGTTTACAGAATTTACTGGAAAGATCGAGGGTGTAAATGCCGAAAAGGAGAAGCTAAAGGTGCTCATCTCCATTTTTGGACGCGATACACCAGTGGAACTCGATTTTGGCCAGGTAGAAAAAGTAATCTAATCAGTCGTACTATGCGTACAGTGTAATAGCTGGTGACGCATGGCCTGAAACGAGGAGTAGGATGGCAAAGAAGATAACCGCGGTAGTGAAGCTGCAGCTTCCCGCTGGCAAAGCAACACCCGCACCACCCGTTGGTTCAACGCTTGGACCGTACGGTATTAACATGATGGAGTTCATAAAGGGATACAACGAGAAGACCGCACCTCAAATTGGTACCGTCATCCCCGTTGAAATCACCATTTTTGAGGATCGCTCGTTCACTTTTATTACGAAGACGCCGCCTGCTGGCGAACTTCTGAAAAAAGCGGCCGGTGTACCAAAGGGGTCTAGCAGGCCACAAAGCGACAAGGTTGGAAAAGTCACTCGTGACCAGTTAAGGCAGATCGCCGAAACGAAAATGCCAGACCTGAATGCCAACGACATTGATGCAGCGATGCTAATTATCGCAGGTACCGCGCGATCCATGGGTATTGATATCGTGTGACAGGCTGGGAGGAGAAATCGTGGCCACATCACCATTGGTTTATACAATTGTATTGTTGAGCTCGCTAGGTATGGCGTGGCTGGTCCTTCGTGAGAAGGTTGCGCGGCTAGATGCCGATATCGCTTACCATGTTGCGGCAGCTCAAAGAGACCAGCGAAAAGCTCGCTTTTACGGTCAGTCGGTGTGGTATGCGATTATGGCGACGGCTCTGGGACTAATTGTTACCAGTGTCATTGCCACATCGGGCGGCAAAGCTTCTCCCATTTCACAGATGTGTGCAGGGTTGGCCTATGGCTTGGGCCTCTGGGGATTGATGGTCATGTCTTCAGTTTGGAGCCAGGTTGGCAAGAGGGCTTCCATGACTAACTCGGACGGCAAGTCGTTGATTCCGGAGAATATTCCCTCACAACGAGACGACCGGAAGTAATTGCTCCCCCGTTGAAACGGGGTACTACGTGGCAGGTGTTATCGCACCGCTATTGACCACAGGAGAAATAGATGTCTGATACAGTTGTTGATGTTAGCACCGAAGAGGGCCAAGAAAAACATGGGCTCTCTACCGCGGCACGGCGCAAGGCGAAAGTTCACCGCCCGCGCCACAGCAAACGGTTTCTTGCTCTAGAGAAGACCTTCGATGGTGAAGCTATCGTTGAGCCGACAGCGGCAGTCGACCTCGTCAAGAAGCTTGCAACCGCCAAGTTCGATGAGACTGTGGATGTTGCAGTCAAACTTGGAGTTGATCCCCGCCACGGTGACCAGATGGTTCGAGGCACAACGAGCCTACCCTTCGGCACAGGCAAGACCAGTATAGTTTGGGTATTTGCACGCGGCGCTCAGGCTGATGCTGCTCTGGCTGCTGGCGCGGATGTTGTCGGCGCGGAAGACCTCATAGAGCGAATTCAGAAAGATGGTGGCGCTGCGTGCGACACAATCATCGCTACGCCAGACATGATGCCTATTGTTGGCCGAGTTGGACAGATCCTGCGAACCAAAATGCCCAACCCCAAGGCTGGTACTGTTTCTCCAAACGCCGCAGCGGTCGTTACAGAAATCAAAAATGCTACTCGTGTGGAGTATCGCGTTGACAAGGCGGGCATCATCCATGCTCCCATCGGCAAGGTGAGCTATCCTGCAGAAAACCTGCTTGCGAACCTCACTGCACTGGTTGGTGCACTGGTGAAAGCCAAGCCTAGCGCCAGCAAGGGCAAGTACCTGTTGAACACTACGGTCTCGTCGTCTATGGGCCCCGGCGTGAAAGTGGACGTTGCTCTGTTACAGAAGATGCTAGAAAAGTAGCCTACCGGTTTGTGAGTTTATCAAGAGGGCCGTCGTTATTTAATAGCGTCGGTCCTCTTGTTCTATTTTGGACGCTAGGAATCGGGGTACTTACATTGTTGAATTGTGCAAGTTTATTAGCATATACGGCCTCATAGCAGGTAATCATTAAGTTTGTATAGAATTCTCTATCATCAAGCGGCTAGACGCAAATAACTTCAAATAAACTGGGAGCATCTGGATGCAGCAACACAGATATCTAGTAGGTATTGATATTGGAACTAGTGGTACGAAGACTATCCTTATAGACGAAGCCGGTACTGTACTGGCTCGGGCAGTTAAGGAGTACCCTCTATACACGCCCCAACCTCAATGGAGCGAACAGGATCCCGATGATTGGTGGGATGCGTCCGCCTCCACAGTGAAGGAGGTTCTGGAGAAGAGCCGTGTAGATGTGAGGCAGATCGCGGGAGTTGGACTTAGCGGGCAGATGCACGGTTCCGTCTTCCTGGATGAAGCGGGAAAGCCCATTCGCCGCGCTCTGCTTTGGAATGACCAAAGGACTTCTGCACAGTGTGCCTGGATCACGCAAACTGTAGGCGCACAGCGCGTTATGGAACTGATCTCGAACCCGGTGCTTACGGGATTTACGGCGGGCAAGATTATATGGCTGCGGGACAATGAACCGGAGTCCTATGCCCGGGTTTGCAAGGTACTGTTACCCAAAGATTATGTGCGGTTCTGCCTCACTGGTGAGTATGCAACAGAAGTTTCTGACGCTTCGGGGACGGCCCTTTTTGATGTGAAAAACAGGCGGTGGTCTGCAGAAATGCTACAGGCTATCTCTATTCCTGAGGCATGGATGCCTACCTGCTATGAGTCGCCTGAGATTAGCGGAAGAATTTCGGAGCACGCAGCAGCGATTACAGGTTTATTGCCGGGCACACCCGTAGTTGGTGGTGGTGGTGACCAGGCTGCAGGGGCTGTAGGTAACGGGATCGTCATGCCCGGTGTGGTATCTAACTCGATTGGCACCAGTGGCGTTGTATTTGCATATAGCGCAAATCCGGTGGTAGATCCTTTAATGCGTGTGCACACGTTCTGCCATGCAGTGCCCGGCGCATGGCACCTTATGGGCGTGATGCTTTCGGCCGGTGGTTCGCTGCAGTGGTATCGCGATACGTTTTGCCAGCCGGAGAAAGCCATTGCACCATTCCTTCAGCGCGATCCGTATGACCTTATCTGTGCAGAGGCCGCGAATGCACCCGTTGGCTGTGAAGGCACGATCCTCCTTCCCTACCTCACAGGCGAGCGTACACCGTATCCAGACCCAGACGCGCGCGGTGTGCTCTTCGGAATTACGAGGCGCACTGATCGGTCGCACGCGGCACGCGCAGTTCTCGAAGGCGTGGCCTATGGGCTGCGCGACTCGTTTGAGATCTTTCATGAAATGGGTGTGCCAGTTGGTCAGGTACGCGCAAGTGGCGGCGGAGCGAGAAGCAAGGTATGGAGGCAGATTCTGGCAGACGTTATCGGTACCAATCATTGCGTAATTAACGTAGACGAGGGACCGGCACTTGGTGTAGCGCTTCTTGCAGGAGTAGGTGCCGGCATATACACGTCGGTGGAAGACGCATGCAGCCAGACTATCAGGGTAGTAGAAGAGACCGACACCTGTACGGTGAACCACGCAGCCTACTCACGTTATTACGAGGTATATCGGTCGCTCTACCAGCATCTGAAATCGGATTTTGCCGCGGTCGCAAATATTTCTTCTGGACGTGCTCAATGAGGAGGTGATACGTGAACATGAATCACTCGATAGTGGCTATGGTTGCTATGCTTGGGTTGGCAGTTCCAGGCACCTGCAGCCAAAAGACCTCCCTTCCGCCTTCAATCGCCGGTCATCTTGCGGTTTCGGTTTTTCTGCCTAGCGCTGACTACCATGCCGTAGCCACGTGGCCAGCCGTAGGGGGGCAGCTTCAGCACGAAGCGGGTGAAGCAGTTGCCGATTCCCAAACCGCGGGCGGTCGTGCCTGGCAGGTACACGAGGGTGACCGGCCAAATACCGCGATGGTTTATGGTCCGTATGCCCCCGTCCCTGTTGGCAATTATGTTGCGTTTTTTCGTTTGAAGCGGATGGGCCCAACAGACTCGTTCATTGTTGGAAATGTAGACGTAGCAACGGACAACGGCCAGACAGTGATAAACCGCCAGCAGCTCCTCGCCTCGCAACTTCCCGAAAACAGGTACGTCGACGTTCCGGTAGCATTCCACGCGCCGGGTACGACGATTGAGACCCGTGTGAATTGGGGGGGAGACTGCGAACTACGTGCGGACCATGTCTCGCTGTACCGAATCTCGAACCTTAAGGGTAACCTCGTT
>JAJZFK010000554.1 GCA_021805405.1 bacterium | reverse complement strand
CGTTGCGTAGCGCAGTGGCCGGTTGCGAGGTGTGAATAGCAAAGCGGAAGTGGGTACAATAGCGCTATGAAGAGGCATGATGAACGCTACAAGCAGCTAATAACGGTGTTTTTTCGCGAGTTTGTCCTGCTGTTTCTGCCGGAGTTAGGCGAGCATATCGATTTCGTCCATTCTCCAGAGTTTATCCAGCAAGAGGTACTGCACAACATTCCGGCATATAGCAGCCGCGAGGTTGACCTGCTCGTAAAGGTAAAATATCAGGGGCAGGACGTGCAGTTCCTGGTACACATAGAGAATCAGGCTACTCATCAGGCAGACTTTCCGAAGCGTATGTTCGATTATTCATCCGCCTTGATGTTGCAGCACGGTCTGCCGGTCTATCCAATCGCATTACTCTCGTATAATAGACCAATAAAACCTGCTCCAAGCATATATGAGCTGAAAGTTGCAGGTGCAAACGTGCTACGGTTTGAGTATCGCGTAATTCAGCTTAACCAGCTATCTTGGCGATCTTACCTGGAGGTAGCAAATCCGGTCGCCGTTGCATTGATGGCCGCAATGAACGTACCTTTAGAAGAGCGCGCACGAGTTCGCGTACAATGTATGCGTGCACTATTGAATCTAAAGCTCGACTCCGTTCGTACTGCGTTGGTGGTTGGGTTTGTAGAGGACGAACTACCGTTAACTGATGCGCAGCGAGTAGAATTTGAGCGTGACCTGGTGGTAATACCAGTGGAGGAGCAGGTGGCAATTATGGAGCTAACAACATCCTGGTGGCGTGAGGGGCGTGAAGCAGGTATGCAGGTTGGCCTTGAGGAGGGCCGACAAGAGGGCCGACAAGAGGGCCGACAAGAGGGCCGACAGGAAGGGCAGGTTGTGACGGCCCGTAAAATACTCGTGAGACTTGCCGAGCCTCGCCTGGGTAAATTGACACCGCAAGTAAAAAAGCGACTGGACTCCATAAGCGACGCTGATGTACTCGAGGAGCTAATCATTCAGGCTATGACAGCAAATAGTTGGAATGAACTACTGAAGTAACCCAGACCAGAAATATCCAGCAGTAGGTTTTTGCCCATTGGAATCCTCACCACCTCACTTCTGAAATATCATCCTACTGCTCGGTTAATGCTCCATTGGCAGGTTACCTGCAACATAATGTTGAACTTAGCGAACAGCAAGCGGGTCAACTCACATTTGCGCGGGAGTCCTGGTTGCGCTATTTGCTTGAGAGAACAGAGGCTAGTTCCCACTTTGGTCGAGTGAAGGCTACCGAGCGGGTAACCTCTCACTGCGTTAGGCCTTAGACACCAGCAGGGTTCGCTGAGGTTCACGAGAGTCCACTTAGTGGTGCGCCAATTCCCGCAGTCCTGCCATCAAGGGCTCAAATGGGTGGACACGTACGGAGGTAGTAATGCCCTACACCTTTTGCGCTATGAGCTCGGAGAACGAATGGTAGCGGCCAGTGCGCAGGATACAGACCGTGTTCTCACTCGTATCGAGAAGGCGCCAACCTATATACTGTGCTATAAGTTCCCCGGGCTCAACCCGGTAGAGATGACCCACGTCTTCTGGTCCTTCAGCAGTAGTGGACATGAGCCGGATGGCGTTAAGACCACCAAGAGGTGTAGCTTCTTGAAGCCTGCTGAGACAAGGCATGCATTCTTCGCCAAGCCCATGTAGACTGCTACCGGCAAAGACGATGTTGTAAGTTTCTGTGGGCAAAAATCGCAGAATATCGCAATGAATAAGTTTAGCAATAGTTACACCATACTCACTTGCGAGGCGCTCGGTTTTTTTTACACCCTCAATAGAGATGTCTACCGCGGTGATTGGCCATCCTTGGCGCGCAAACCACACTGCATCTCTACCTTCGCCGCAACCAAGATCGAGCACTGTTGGTGTTTCTCCAGGTCTAAGATCGTTCCACAGCGCAGTTACCTGCTGAGCCATAAAACTGGGCGTTCGGCCAAAGAACCATGAGCCAGGCTCCGCAGCAAACCTCTGGTCCCACCGTTCTGCCTTTGATGTAAGATTAGAATCAATCACGATATTGCTCACCACGTTGTTCCTCTATATCTTGGTGCGAAGCTAATTAATCGCTTGGCTCCTTGCGGTTGCTCGCTACACAAGTGTAATACGTTGCCATCCTTCCAGAAGTTGGAGCATAAGCATTCCTGATATGGCCGGGATGTAGTACTGGAATACAACTAGCGAAGTGTACTGCGGCCTACTGCTACCCACTGCTGTAACGCCATGCGTGTGCCATAATTTCGTTATGGAGACTCTATTGCAACGCCACAAAAAGGGGCGACTTTTCGTTATGTCCGGGCCATCCGGGGTGGGTAAAGATACCCTTATCGACCTTCTTGTAACCAGGACACCGGGAATCATGAGAAGTGTGAGCGCGACGACGCGTAAACCTCGTGCTACGGAATCGGATGGGCGCGATTATCATTTTGTTTCACATGCTGCATTTGCGCGCGACATAGGTTCTAACCTATTCCTGGAGTATGAAAAATACGGAGATAACTTCTACGGAACGCCCATTGGTCCGGTGCAGGAAAACCTTGACAATGGTAATGATGTCATTTTAAAGATTGAGGTAAAGGGAGCGCTTAATGTGCGGCGGCTTTTTCCAGATGTGCGCCTTATCTTCATTGCACCACCGTCAGTTGCCGAACTGGAACGGCGCTTGCGCTTGCGTAACACCGACACGCTGGAGGCAGTTAACGTGCGTATGGAGATTGCCCAGGCGGAGTTGAAACAGGCGATTTACTACGACTACATTGTGGTAAACGATATCCTAAAGAACGCCGTACAACGATTGGAATGTATTATTACCGCAGAACGGTTGCGTGTTTAATGGCTGGCTCATTGCCGCTCCACGGTAGGCGCGTGCTTCTTGGAGTAACGGGAAGCATTGCCGCGTACAAGGCAGCGGATATCTGCAGTCGGCTGGGCAAACTAGGCGCGGATGTCTACGTGGTGATGACGCCTGAAGCTCTACAGTTTATTGGTCCAGCAACATTTCGCGCTCTTACAACGCATCCTGTGATGGTAAACCTCTTTGAGGAACCGCTGACGGACCGCATTGCTCACATTGACCTTGCACAGGGATGTGATCTCGTCCTTGTTGCTCCAGCTACAGCTAACGTTATAGCGAAAATGGCAATGGGTATCGCTGATGACCTATTAACCACATGTCTGCTTGCCGTACCGGACTCCACCCCATTGCTGATCGCACCTGCGATGAATACTGCTATGTGGCAGCATGCAGCCACCCAAACGAATATGGCGACAATAGTGAGCAGGGGGACGGAGTGCGTTTCACCTGGTTATGGCGTCCTTGCCTGCAAGGATGTGGGTTACGGGAAACTTGCGGATGTAGACGAAATCGTAACCGCTGTTTGTGCTCGGCTGAATCATGTGAGTGACTACAAGGGGATCCGGGTTCTTATTACTGCTGGGCCCACACGAGAACCACTCGACCCCGTTAGGTATATCAGCAACCGGTCTAGTGGCAAGATGGGCTACGCACTGGCAGCAGAGGCTTTGCGCCGTGGTGCGTCTGTCCTGCTGATAAGTGGGCCCACCGCTTTGGTTCCACCAGTAGGCGTAGAATTTGTCGCTGTTCAGACTGCAGAGCAGATGCTCGCCGCATGTTTGTTACACGCTGGAACCTGTGACGTCATCGTGGGTGCCGCCGCTGTAGCAGATTATAGGGTGGAGAAAGCATCTGGTACTAAAATGAAGCGGCACGAGGACGAGTCACTCTCCCTCAGGTTGATTCCCAATCCAGATATCATTGCGGCACTCACTGCCACGCGGTCACCGAGGCAGTTTATTGCAGGCTTTGCCGCGGAAACCGATCACGTAGTGGAGAACGCATCGCGTAAGTTAAGATCTAAAGGGTTGGATCTAGTGGTAAGCAATGACGTTTCTCGCACGGATGCCGGATTCGATGTGGACACGAACGAGGTGACATTGCACTGGCCAGACGGAACGATACAGGAATTACCCCTTCAGTCCAAGCTCGCCACTGCGGGGGCAATTCTCAGCAGTATCGCAGCGGCGCGAAGTTCGATTAGTAACTAGCCCAACAGTCCAGTCATTCTACTTACCATTTGTGGGTGCGCCACTACAAATGCTCCCCTTGTTCGGCCCTCTGCCATGACATCAGGAAAGTGAACGACTTCTCCTGTAAGGTATGCCATGTCGCATCCTGCTTCGCGAGCGATACAGAGTGATGCCGCCATATCCCATGAACCTTCCTGACAGCCAACGATGCATGCAAGGCTGCCGCGGGCCGTGTAGGCGATATCTGCAGCTATAGAGCCGAGACAGCGCAATCGGCCGGTGAGTTCTGCCGTATCGAGGTTTTTCAGCGCTGTGCTGGTGAAACCTAGTGTGCTTTCGCGGTGAAGTTCGGAGGGAGGTGGTGTTTTTAGCGGCGAGCCGTTGCAGTAGCTTCCCCGACCCCGTTCGCCCCAAAACATCTCATCAGTAACTGGCATGTAGAAGACTCCTGCAACGGGCTCACCTGCGAGCGTTAGCCCAAGGGATATGCCCCACAGGGGGAGGCCAGTTACCATGTTCGTCGTGCCGTCGATGGGATCAATGGCCCACAGGGGTTGGTCTGTATTCGCGTTACCACCAAACTCTTCGCCCAGGAACTCATGATCGGGATACCGTTCGGCTAGCCGCGCGCGCACAAACTGCTCTATGTCCGTGTCTGCCTCCGTTACAAATGAACCATCCGCCTTCAGCTCCGTGTGCAGGTTACGCTGGCTTGTAATGGCCATAACACCAGCCATACGTGCCAGTCTTTGAACATATTCGATGTCCACGAGGTTCCCATTTTCTGCCAATTTCTCATCTCATTTCTACTTGCAGTGACCCTGTCTGGAAGTCGCAGCGGTATGATCAGTCTTTTTTTGTGCCTGAGTCACCACGGTTTCTGCGCGCACCTATAGGTTCACCACCATGTTCCACATGGGTAGTTGCATGACGCACTGGGTGTGTCGCGCTGGAAACTGAGTGATTGCGCCACGCTCGTCCGTCACGAGCGATAAGCGCATCAGCCGCAGGTGGCCCCCAGGTACCAGATGCGTAATTAGGGAATGGCTGGAATGGCTTGGAAGCTGCCCATATATCGATGAGTGGCTCGAGTACCCCCCATGCGGCCTCAACCTGATCGGCACGGTTAAAAAGCGTGGAGTCGCCCATCATCGCGTCGAGCAGCAGGGTTTCATAGGCAGTCGCCGGCTTCACGTTGAACGCATCTGCATAGTTGAAGTTCATCTGAACCGGGCGCAAGTGCATTTCTGGCCCCGGCAATTTGGCACTGAACCGAAGGGCGATGCCCTCGTCGGGAGCAATGCGCATTGTGAGAAGATTAGGCTCCATCTGATCATCCTGCCCTAACTGGAAGAACAGGTGAGGAACACGCTTGAACTGAATGACAATCTCGGTGACTTTCGCTGGCATCCTCTTACCAGACCTTAGATAGAACGGTACATCGGCCCACCGCCAGTTGTCAACCATCAGTTTAAGCGCCACGAACGTCTCAGTGTTGCTATCTGGTCGCACGTTTGGCTCTTGACGATATCCAATGACATTATGCTGATCGACAATGCCGGGGCCATACTGTCCGCGAACTGCAATATCCGCAAGGCTTTCGGGGTTTATGGGGACCATGGCCCGCAGGACGTCAGCCTTGCGGTCGCGCACACTAGAGCCTTGGTAACGAACTGGAGGCTCCATGCAAACGATAGCGAGTAGTTGCAGCAGGTGGTTCTGAAACATATCACGCAGGGCACCGGCCTCCTCGTAATATCCACCCCTGTGCTCCACGCCAAGCGTTTCAGCTGCGGTAATCTGGATGTGATCCACGTACCGGCGATTCCATATGGGCTCGATGATGGAATTAGCAAACCGGAACGCCATGATATTTTGAACGTTTTCTTTTCCCAGGTAGTGGTCAATACGATAGATTTGGTCCTCAAGGAAGACTTCGTGAATGCTGGAGTTAAGCGCACTCGCAGATGGCAGATCATGACCAAATGGCTTTTCAATAATGCAACGGGTCCAATTTGGGCCGGTTGGTGTTTTATTCGCGAGC
>JAJZFK010000414.1 GCA_021805405.1 bacterium | reverse complement strand
ACCAAAAGTTGGTGAAGAGCATCGGTGGCGAGACGCCCCTGCTCCCAGGGCAGAGCGCACCGCCTATAAATCAGCGAAACTTCAAAGCAGCCGCGTCATCAGCACGTCTCACTCAACGGCCAAAACTGGTCGTGGTATCCTAATAGCATTGCTATGACGGGCAGGAGGCGAATTCTTGGGTGAGATAACTGTAATTGGTGGTGGCTTCGCTGGTGTGGAGGCGGCATGGGCTGCCGCACAGCGCGGTGTAAAGGTTACGTTGGTGGAGATGCGCCCGGAAAGAACCACAGCCGTCCACAAAACTGGCGATCTCGCCGAACTTGTCTGCTCGAACTCGTTCAAGTCAAATCTGCTCACCAATGCTAGCGGCGTGCTCAAGGAAGAGATGCGACTGCTTGGATCTCTCATCCTGCCAATTGCCGCAAGAAACAGCGTTCCCGCTGGCGAAGCTCTAGCGGTTGACCGTGAGCCTTTCGCCCGCGATATAACGACCGCTATTGAAGCGTGCAAACTTATTACCGTGGAGCGACGAGAAGTTACCGAATTACCAGCCGATCGCCCGCTCATTATCGCAACAGGTCCGCTTACTGCTACCGACCTTGCAAATGACATAGCACGGTTGACGGGTACAGAGTCCCTGTCATTCTTTGATGCCGTAGCGCCTACGGTTTTAGCAGACAGCCTCGACATGAGCAGGGTATTCCGCGCCTCGCGTCGCGGAAGAGGAAATGACCTGGTTCAGTCTGGCCCCGAGGACGAAAGTCCGGGTTGCACCACACCACCGCAGGAAAACGCAGACTACCTTAACTGCCCTTTCGAAAAAGACGAGTATCTTGCGTTCTGGCAGGCACTGTGTGAAGCAGAAAAGGCACCTGTTCACGGCGAGGAAGATAACCAGGCAAAGATGGTCTTTTTTGAAATGTGCGTGCCTGTGGAAGAGTTGGCTCGCCGGGGACCTCGTACGCTCGCTTTTGGTCCGATGAAACCAATCGGTCTTGAGGATCCTCGTACGGGACGGCGTCCTTATGCAGTGGTGCAGTTGCGCCAGGAAAACCGGGAAGGAACGCTATGGGGCCTGGTGGGATTTCAGACCAGGCTAAAATGGGGCGAGCAACGCCGAGTTTTACGCATGATTCCCGGGCTGCAGAACGCCGAATTCGTACGGTACGGCGTAATTCATCGCAACACCTATATCAATTCACCTAAAGTGTTGCTACCAGGTTGTGAACTTCGCAAGGTGCCAGGAGTTTTTATGGCGGGTCAGATAACAGGGGTGGAGGGATATTTGGAAAGTGCCGCAATTGGCATCATCGCTGGATTGAATGCCGCACGGATGGTGAACGGTAAGGAGGCAGTTGTGCCTCCCACGAACACGGTACTAGGTTCTCTTTGCCGATACCTTGTGGATACCGACCCTCATCACTTTTCGCCAATGAACTCTAACTGGGGCATCGTGCCAGAACTGCCGACCACCATTAAGGACAAGCGAGAGAAGGCACGGTTAAAATCTGAGCGCGCACTACGGGAAATTACCGAATGGCGCACTCAGCTTCAAGACTAGAGATGTTGGTTAATCGAACGGTGTGGTCGAAACTATATCTCCATAACCACGGGCACGACTACCGGGCGTCTGCCTGTACGCTTACGAAGGTAACGAGCAGCGGTATCATGCACGAGCATTCTCACGGTATCCAGGTCACTGCCTTCTGCAGCCGGCAGCTCCTCTAGCACGGCTACAATTCGCTCCGCAGCTTCTTCAAACATTTCGGAGCTGTCTTCAGGATGCAGGAAGCCGCGAGAGAGTAGGTCTGGCCCGGAGAGAATCTCACCGGTTCCCCGATCCATGCTCAGCGTAACAATTACTGTTCCATCCTGCGAAAGGTGTCGTCTGTCGCGTAGAACTGCGTCGCTCACCCCCCCCGTAGATATGCCATCTACAAGTACGCTTCCGTGCGCGAATTCCAGATCTGAATTCCTCACACCGTCGGCATCCATTTCAAGCGCTTGGCCAATCTCAAATGTGAGAATCTGCTCGCGAGGATACCCCATCTCCGAGGCCATTGTGCGGTATGCTGCATAGTGTCGGTGTTCACCGTGGTAAGGCACTACAAATTCTGGCCGGGTGAGGTTGATCATGAGCTTAAGCTCTTCCTGATAGCCATGCCCAGATACGTGGACATTCTGAATGTGCTCATAGATAACGCGCGCACCAAGCTTGAAGATCCGGTTTACAACTCGCCAAACCATATCCTCGTTTCCAGGAATGGGCGTCGAAGAAAGTATCACAGTATCGCTTGGCGTTATCTGAATTTTGGAACTGTCGTCACGGCTCATGCGCGTGAGCCCGGCAAGCGGTTCACCCTGGCTGCCTGTGGTAAGGATGGCGATCTGGTTTGGTTCGTATTTGGAAAGATCTTCGACACGGATGAGATGTTTGTCGCTGATGCTGAGGAATCCTAGCTGCCTTGCGGTCGCTACGTTCTGCGTCATCGATCGACCAAAAATAACCACCTTGCGGCCATGTTCTACGGCCATGTTATAAACTGTCTGCACCCTGTGAAGGTTAGAGCCAAACGTCGCAACAATAACGCGCCCGGGAGAGTGCTGCATAAAGCGATC
The DNA here is from genome assembly GCA_021805405.1 of bacterium. Lineage (GTDB taxonomy): Bacteria > Armatimonadota > Chthonomonadetes > Chthonomonadales > Chthonomonadaceae > JAJZFK01. The sequence continues at coordinate 3,550 of JAJZFK010000414.1, read as the reverse complement.
AAAAACCGGTACAAGGCTTCGCTCGGAAGGTGACCAGCCGGTGCGTTCAACATTAACGCTATCGGATATCAGCAGCTTAACGCCCTCTTCCCCTAATTGTGCAAATCGAGCAGTATCACATATGTGCCCATCGATTGGTGTTTGATCAATCTTGAAATCGCTCGTGTGTACCACCGTACCAACTGGAGACTTTATGACGAGGCTTACGGTATCTGGCAGGGAGTGCGTAACGTGTACAGCTTCCACACTTAGCGCACCAAACTGAACTACCTGACGGTCCGGATAGGCAATAAAATCAACCGCAGATGCGAGTCCATGCTCCGCAAGCTTTGTGCGCACCATTCCCAGCGTGAGCGGAGAGCCGTAGACCGGCACTGGCAGTTGCTTTAGCACAAATGGCAGAGCACCAACGTGGTCCTCGTGTCCATGAGTGAGGCAGATAGCCCTAACCTTCTCTCGGTTTTCCAGCAGGTAAGTAATGTCGGGAATAATGAGGTCAACACCTGGTTGTTCCTCGTTTGGGAACATTACACCGCAGTCCACTACGACGATGTCGTCGCCGTAATGGAACGCGAGCATGTTTTTGCCTATGTCTCCGCTGCCACCTAGTGAGAGAATATGTAATTTCTCTTGAGTCTCGATCAATTTTTCCTCGTTCCCTTATTAATCCGCTAGCGACCGATCACGCGGCCATTAACCCTACAATAACATCTGTTTATCTCAATACCACAAGTCCACAATTCCTTAACAGAACCGAGGCACCCCATAATCAATTAGCGAGTAGACCCTGCTGCAAGAGCATCTGCCGCACCTTCATATGTTCCGCTTCGGTTGCGCTCACGAGCGGTAGCCTTACTGAACCCCCTGGCAAACCAAGCAAATTAAGCGCCGATTTCAATGGTACCGGGCTAGGAGTTGTGGATTGAAAACAGGCCCGCACAACGGGTAGCATCTCACAGTTGAGCTTCGCCGCCAACCTTAATTCACCGCTAAAAAAGGCGGTATGCATGGCTTTCATTTTACGGCCAACAAGGTGCGCAGTTACACTTATGACACCACACCCACCAATAGCCAGCATAGGCAGTGCAAGACCATCGTCACCGCTATAGATTGCGAAGTCCTCCGGTACTCCTGCAGCAATCTCTGCGCACTGTACCAGGTTACCAGATGCCTCTTTTACTGCCACGATGTTCACAACGTCCTTTGCTAGACGAATGCAAGTAGCAGGCTCCAGGTTCTGTGCGGTTCTTGGCGGCACATTGTACAATATGCAGGGCAATTTAGGCACAGCATTGGCAATGGCAGAAAAATGCTGATAAAGCCCCTCTTGCGATGGCTTATTGTAGGGCGGTACTACGAGCAGTGCTGCATCCACGCCAAGTTCTGCGGCTTCGGTCGTTAATGCTATAGACGACGAAGTGTCGTTGCTACCCGTACCTGCGATAACAGATCCGCGACCTTTAGCAGCCTGCTTAACCAGCCGAAAAAGCCTGAGTTTTTCATCATTAGACAGTGTCGGGGATTCACCTGTAGTACCGCAAACTACTATTCCATCGGATCCATTTGCGAGCAGGTGCTCCACCAGGACGGCAACGCCAGCTTCGTCAATTTTGCCATCTTTGTGAAATGGAGTAACCATCGCGGTGATTACCTGACCAAACGGGGCTGTTGCACTCATTGTGCGCTCCTCATCCAGAATTCAGCAATCTGCAACCCGTTAAGAGCTGCGCCTTTAAGTATCTGGTCACCGCAAACAAACATATCTACTGCGTTTTCACAGGAGTCATCGTACCGTAGCCTGCCAATAAGGACATCATCGGTACCGCTGGCTTCTATCGGCATAGGGAAATGATTGGCAACCCTGTCATCCACTACCACCACCCCTGGGGTTTCAGCGTAAACCTCGCGTATCTGTTCCAGGGTCGGGCGGCCGCCTTCGCTGAACTCGACATTGATCGATTCCGAATGGGCACGCAGTACAGGCACACGCACACAAGTAGCCGAAACACGAAAATGCGTATCGTGAAGTATCTTACGCGTCTCCAATATCATTTTACGCTCTTCTTCGTTGTACCCAGATTCGTCAATCCGAGTGTTATGGCTAAACAGATTGAATGCTATAGGGTAAGGAAAGACTTGCGGAACCAGTGGCCTATCGTGAAGAGCATCTGCTGTTTGCGCAATAAGCTCGTTCATCGCCTGTGCTCCTGCACCGCTGGCTGCCTGATAGGTAGAAACCACCACGCGCTTTATCGCGCCCAGTTTGCGAAGCGGAGCAACCGCCATCAACATAATGATGGTGGAGCAGTTAGGGTTTGCAATGATGCCGGAATGCCTGGCGATGTCCTCTGGATTAATTTCCGGTATCACCAGTGGCGTGCTAGGATCCATCCTGTACGCTGAAGAGTTGTCTATAACGAGTGCTCCAGCCGCAACAGCATGGGGAGCGAACTCCTTACTTCTACTTCCACCTGCCGAAAAAAAAGCGATGTCAACGTCCTCAAACGAATTGGCTGTCAGCGTTTCAACTTTATAGGTTCGCCCATGAAAATCGACGGACTTACCCGCCGAGCGCTCAGAGGCTAGCAGGCGCAGAGTCTTTATCGGAAATTCCCTGGTCTCCAACAGCTTCAAAAACTCGGTACCAACCGCTCCCGTAGAGCCCACTACGGCCACATTCCAGGTACGCATTTCTAAAAGGCACTCACTTTCGTACTGATTTTATCCACCTATTATGATACAGAGTGTACCTCATGCAACCTTGCCCACGACTAAAGGCCGATGGAACAGGTGCCAGGCTGTGGCAATAAAATCAGCAACTGCAGAAGCAAACATATCGTTATATCGTGCGCAGAACGGATAGCTCGCGTAGTAAATCACCGTACTTTAAAGGTGTGTGGGGTAATCTATTGGTAATTTAGTAAATATAAACGGAGTGATTTACCTTGATCCAGGAGCCTGCAAAAAGTCAGAGCCTTCAGCATGAGGAACCAGCTTCACCTGCCACATTTAAATACAGCCGGCGAGCACTGCCCACAGATTACACACTTTCTGTGCTAATCCCTGTCTTCAACGAAGTAGGCACTTTGCTTGAACTTCTCGAGCGAGTTCGGGAAGTAGAAATCAAAAAAGAGATCATTCTGGTTGATGACGGCAGCACCGACGGCACGGTTGAACTGATGCACACGCAGGTAGAAAACAGGTTTACTGATGTTAAGGTGCTGTTTCACGAGAAAAACCGAGGTAAGGGTGCCGCAATACGCACGGCTATTCAAGCAGCTACCGGAGACTATCTCATTGTGCAAGATGCAGATCTTGAATACGACCCTCGGGAATATTTCAACCTTTTGGAACCCATATTGGATGGACGAGCTGATGTAGTTTTTGGGAGCCGGTTTTTAGGCGGGGGTGCGCATCGCGTTCACTTCTTTTGGCACCGCTTAGGTAATGGGCTGCTCACACTGCTTTCTAACATGCTCACAAACCTAAACCTTACTGATATGGAAGTTTGCTACAAAGTTTTTCGCCGAGAGGTCATACAGGCCATTCC
>JAJZFK010000504.1 GCA_021805405.1 bacterium | reverse complement strand
CTCTTTAATGATAACTGCCAGCTCATCATCATCGCCACGGGCCACAAGCGAACCTGCGCTGGGGGTATTGGCAACAAGAGCCGCGGAAGGAGCGGCTACGGAGGTGGCAGCGCGCGCATTAAACAACTGGTCATGGCGCAGAAGGTTGATGGCGCGCCTTCCTGCCGAAGAGAGTACGTCGGTTAACGTGGACATCTGCTCCATGGGAGGTTTCGAAAAGAACTTGTTGGCGGCGGTGTTCACCATTGAGTCGTCCTCACCCACGCTAACAATTGCCGACGCACGCACAGTGACTTTCACAGGTGCCGGCCGACCGTTAGTGTCAATGTCTGCAGTTTGATCAGTTATCTCAATATCGACGTTTATGGCCTGAGCGGGAATAGAACGGTTTTGAGTAAAGAATGGAATCACCAACGCCTTGGTAGGTCCCCGAAAGATTCGTAGTCCGCCAGCTTTCCACCAGTTCACTAGCAGAATCTCACCTGCATCTACTCCGCGCAGAAAAGTTGTGACAAGCACACCAACGAGGCCCAACACGATCGCGAGCACAACAACGACCAAAGCTAGAACACTAAAAATCGAACTTTGCATAACTACCGCCTCCTTTGTATCCAGCTACTTTAACGGTACGCTAATTTCCACCATGCAGTGTAACATGCACCCTTTCGTGTGCGGCGTCCACCTCTTCAATACGAAGCTTATCGCCCACACTAACAGGCAAAGCCACCTGCTCCGGCGTGAGGTGTGCCGTTAATTGCACAGCACGTCCATCACGTATGACCTGCACGATGCCCTTACCATTATGAAACTCAGTAAGGGCAGTGGCACCCTCAAACGTCAGATCGGTCATGGGCGAGGCAGGCTGCCCCTGAAACCCCATCAACATGTTCCAGAACCGATTCACTACAAGCCGCTCTAGTGCGATCGCCGGGAGAATGGCAAGCAAAGCACTGAGCGCCGGCCGTATACTGAGCATACCGCCGGCATATCCCAGAGCACCATAAAGAGCAGCAAAGCTAAATATTATCCGTGGTTGCGTAAACCGCAGCAACCCGCCGGTTGAGCGCAACCGTCCAGCCGATACTGGCACATGAGCGCCAGCGTGTGCTACCGAACCGCCCGCATGTCCAGCGTGCAGGCCGGCATGGGATCCTGCCCCGCCATGAGCGTGCCTTCCAAAAATAGGAACAGCCATCAAAGCCAGCCCAACAATTCCCGCGATCATGATCACCAAGAACGTTTCCATTACGATTAACTCCCCAATCCCAATACGCCGGCTTCAAGCTTAACAGTGTCACCAAGTTTTAAATCTACACTACTATTCTACGGCCCATTGTTGCCTTCCTGCCCCGGAACTTAGGCCGTATTTGGAAATGCATGCCTCAATTTGGCAACCAAACGATCATTCTTTCATAAAATGGGCTGTTAACAGAAGAAATTGAAACTTTTGATGGTATATACTGAATCGATACTACAAAACCTGTAGATTTTTCTAGCACATCCCGACATTTCTAACAGGTGCGGCGTAGAACTGCTGGTTTCCTTTGCAGCGACCGTTCAGATGCTGTCGAGTACCCCATCGTCAGCCTGTGCACCTTCTCCGCAAGTCTTTGCCTCGCGTTATCGCGAAGGAGGTAGATGTGTGCTTCAATAATTCAATGTTGCCCGACCCCCGGGTGCAGCAAATCCGTATGAGCCACCGGCAGATTTCCTGCCTTGCGCGGCCCTTACTGCTCAGTGCAGTTATTTTGTTCTCCATTTCTCCTCAACCTTCCAACGCATTTGCCCATTCATACAAGGCTCAAGCCACACTTATTGCCAAGATGAAGGCATCACCGGCCAAACTGTTTTCTGTTATCGTGGAAACCAGACCGTCACCTATTCGCCTGCATTCCAGTTTTAAGCGCGTTAAGCCAACAGCCGCATTGATCGCAGGAGTGCCCGCAACCGTCATTCCCGGTACGAACTTCCAAACGATGAGGTTGTCACTAACTCAACTCGCTCAACTTCTGCGCAACCCAAGTGTTACGCGAGTTTCCGTTAACCAGACTGTTATGGCGTGTTCAGATGTTTCGATGCCCACAGTGGGGGCAATTTACGCTCACCAGTCAATGGGAAAAACAGGAAATGGCATAACAATCGCAGTAGTAGATAGTGGCATACAACCCGGGCCCGACCTTCTGCCAAATCGCATCGTGGGGTGGGATGACGTAGTGAATAATCGGCCATACTCCTACGATGACTTTGGACATGGAACCCACGTTGCCGGCATTGCAGCTGGTAGCGGGTTGTTATCCTCCATATTTCACTACACGGGTGGGCTGGTAAAAACTGCCCCCGCGGCAAACCTGGTTGGCGTAAAAGTATTAGATGCAAACGGCGAGGGTACGGAAAGCAATGTAATTGCGGGCATTGCATGGTGTATTTCACATGCGGCTCAGTACCACATCCGCATCATCAACCTTAGCCTGGGTACAGGCGTTTCGCAGAGTTACACAACTGACCCGCTGTGCCAGGAATGCGAGCAGGCGTGGCACGCAGGTATTGTTGTAGTTTGCGCTGCAGGGAATGAGGGGCGAAGCATTCCAGACGACCCAGGCAGCCCAACGGCTTATGGCACGATTGATGCACCTGGAAATGATCCCTTTGTAATAACCGTAGGTGCCATGAACTCTAATGGCTCGCCCACCAGGAGCGATAACGTAATATGTACCTACAGCAGCCGTGGCCCAAGTGCTCTTGATCTCGTTGCTAAACCAGACATAGTTGCGCCCGGTAACAATTGTGACAGCGTATCCTCATGGGGCAGCACGCTCTTTTCTCAGTACCCCTCTAACCGGGTGAATCCTCGTGATTACAGTGGTTGGGGCCCCACCGGGGTTTACTTCCGCCTCAGCGGTACATCTATGGCCGCGCCCGTGGTAGCTGGTGCTGCGGCACTGCTGTTGCAGGCAAACCCAGGTATTAGTGCCGACACAGTAAAAGCTAGATTGATGCTGAGTGCAGATGCATGGGGCAACGGTGATCCGTTCACCTACGGTCTTGGTTACCTGGATATTCCTGCAGCTTTAAATTCAACCTTCACTGTGCCTGTAGGAGGCAACGCACTCAGTCCTACGGTTTCGCTTAACCCCGATGGATCGTTGTCCTTCCAGAACGTAATTTGGGGCAGCGGCATGGTAAATGGATACAACTGGATATGGGGATCCGCACTTGCCAACGGCAACCTTATATGGGGCAACAACCTTATATGGGGAAAAGATGTTGCAAGCACACAGCCCGATGGAAACCTTATCTGGGGCAAGAATCTCATATGGGGCAAGGGTATATTCAGCACCCTTCCAGATGGCAACCTTATTTGGGGTAAGAACCTTATTTGGGGTAAAGCACTCTGGTCTGGCGGCCCTGCGGCATGCTCACTGTCACCCGAAGACGCGGACATGATCATGACCGATGGTGACTAATCGAGCCTCTTAGTGGGCAAATAACGCAAAGCGGCCGGGCACCCATACGCCCGGTCGCTTTGATTTCCACTACCTCATCAAGCATTTAAGACTCGCTAGATAAATAATCGAGCAGGCTCTCGAGAAGTGCCTCACCTCTCTTGTCAATGTGCGTAAAAGCCACGCCTACCGAAGGATTTCCACCCGATGACCGGCCCTCGCGCATCACCCTGCCTGTTATCTCCAGTTTCTTTGCACCTTGAAAGTTCTTGCCATTTATGGCAGCGTCACCAAGGCTAATTCTCATATCGATCAGCCCGGTGCAACCACCTGTCACCGGCAGTACTAGCATTAGGCCGCCCGCGCTGATGTCCTCCACTGTGCATTCAACCCAGGACTGTTGGCCACTAAGTGTATATTCCGCCCTCAAACAAGTGGCAAAACGCACCCCAAGGCGCCGCTTAACCTCTCGTCCCGGCATGTCCCACCTAAGACGTAATTTGTCGCCGTCATACTCTTGCACACAGCATGTGTAATGGGTAACCTGCCCAACCTTAATGGCCATCATTTCAGCTGCATCACCAGTGAGGACAGAGTCCATGCGATTCGACGCGATAACTTTTATTTCCAGGTCATTGGGCGAGGTGGCGCTCTTGAGAACTTCCCCATATGCCCGCCCTCCACAACCAGGCAACCGAATATCCGCAATTAACCTCTCCGGATCAACAGGTATGATGCCTAACATAAGCGTACTCCATCAATTTGCAGGTGAAACGGTACCACCGTGGGTATCGCCGTATGCTAATGACGGCTCACATCTTGGTTAAGCCGATGAGATACTTGCCTTTAAACCGTAGAAACTGTAGACCCGGTCCTAATAATGGGCCGAATTTCGCCGATAATACCGCTACTTTAGCAGGTAAGTTGACTTAACGTTTAAGGTAATTCGTTGATGACAATTAAACAAATGGGCATATGGGTATTTGCCCTTGCCGTATTACTAGTTAACAGCATATGGTTACGACCAGGAATTGTTAATAGTGTGATTACTATGCTTTGTCTGGCGTTTCTAGTATTCGATAAAATAGCTAGTTACAGGAGGCTAATCGCCAACTCGACGGATCAACCTGCCGCTCTAGAGGAAATAAGTCTGGATACCTCCTCTACCACAATGGCGGAGCAACGGTGTAATGAACTTGAACTGCAACTAGAAAATGCAGAAAGCACCATAACGTCGCTCATTGATCAGCGGAATATCATGACATCTGATCTGCAACTTGCATTCGATGAAGTTCGCGGCCTGGTTGACGAGCTTAGTTTACTGCGCCACGTTAAGCAGGACAGAAACGAACAGCGCGAGGAGGCTGGATTTCAAAAACATGAGCGCGAGCAACTTTCAGCACGCGTTGCTCACATGGCAGATCAACTTAGCGGCCAGGTCATGGTATCACTTGCAGAGGCCGAGGACGCCATTTCCAAGGCAATTGGGGCGTTCTCGCAGATGTCCACGGAAGCACAGAATTCCATTGGCTCGCTGCACCAATTCTTAAACGTAGACAACGAACAGAGCATCATTGCGGTTTCCGAAAGGGCTGCATCGCTCATGGGTAACTTTGTAGACAGCATGGTGAGTACGGGACGCGAGGTTTCTGCGGCAGCCAGGAAGCTGGAGTCGTTTACTTCGGTAGTGGCGCAACTTCGCGGTCTTCTTGACGAAATTGATCGCCTGGCTGATCAAACGACTATGCTGGCATTGAATGCGTCTATTGAAGCGGCAAGGGCTGGAGTACATGGTCGCGGTTTCTCTGTGGTGGCTCTGGAGGTACGCAAGCTAGCAGACAGAAGCCGAATTGCCGCTGAAAACATGCGTAGACTTACTGCAAACCTCACGTCCGAGAATAAGGACCTGGTTGATACACTTGGAGAAGCGGCAACGCGAAGTCTCGAAGAGAGTTGCGAGGCCCAGGGCAAGCTGAATACGCTGCTTGTTGGAATTGGCAACTCCGACGCTGAAACACGTAAGCTACTTGACAAGATGGTTGCGCAAAACCAAAGCGTCATAGACGACGTTCAGAGAGTTGTAATCGCATTCCAGTTTCATGACCTGCTTCGCCAGCGCCTAAATCACGTTTACGATCCGTTGGTTGCACTTCGCGATGAATTAAAGTCCGGTGTTATTGAGGTGCAGGTCGAAGAGCTGGTAGGCACTGGCACCCATGGACGCGCGCTTACTCTCCCTGCGGAACACAAACGAACCTCCGTGGGGGCAGCACCAGAGCTTCAAGTTGTGACTTACGGCGATAATACGGAAGAAGACGATATCACTCTGTTTTAGGCCCGTCAGGCGTCGATGCTCCGGGGTCATCGTTAGGCTCTGGTGTACCGCCTTCCAGTTCAGCGACGGGTGGTCTAGCGCCCAGGCCAATGAGCAGCTGCGCTAGCTGGTCGGCTGCAGTCGCTAGGCCGGCGCTCCCCCGTTTGCCACCACTTAGATCGTTGTAGGTAACGGGGTCGCCAAAGCGCACAACTATTCCTGCCGTTACCAGTCGTGGCACTACCTTACCGTATGGCATCAACTTGTCTGTATCTACAATGGCAGCAGGGACAATTGGTACGCCGGAGCGCTGTGCAACTAATAGCGCGCCCGGCTGAATAGGCAACAGTGTTCCGCTTTCGCTTAGCTCGCCTTCAGGAAATATCACGACAACCTCACCTTGCTGAAGTAGCTCCTCAGCACGGCGTATAGCCGCCCGATCGGCAACACCCCGCTTCACGGGAAAA